>CAZBKJ010000048.1:0-1627 GCA_964492495.1 uncultured Pseudomonadales bacterium | reverse complement strand
ATGACTGCATATGCTGTCATCAATGTCGACAAAGGGAAAGTCCAACCAGAAGGAAGTGGGGATATCTACGAACTTGATCAAAAGTTTACGGCAAAGCCACCTATTCCACCTATCTTGAAGCGATTTTTGACAACAGAAACCCGCTGGAACTTGCGTGACATGAACATCTCTCCAGATTTCAAAGAATCCATGAGTACGTTTAATGAGAACTACCAAAAGATCAGAGGCCAAGGAGCAGAGTTTGATGGAATCATTGCCGTCGACACTCATTTCTTGGAAAGCCTTTTGAAAGTACTCGGCCCTGTGGAAGTTCCAGGATATGGGAAATTTACCGCAGAAACGGACGCTCGTTGTGACTGTCCACAAATTATCTATGCACTGTCAGAAATCATTGATCGCCCAACACCATACATCAGAGAAAACCGTAAAGGGATCCTTGGTCCTATGATGGCATCGATTCTGCAGAAAACATATAGTGCACCTAAGAATGTCTGGCCACAGTTGTTTGAAACTGGTTGGAAAGATATCGAAGGTAAACATATTCAGATGTATTTCTTTGACGAAGAACTCCAAAAAGCAGCTGAGACAATCAATGCAGCCGGAAGAGTAAAACCAACACCAGAAAACAGTGATTATTTGCTTATCGTTGATAGTAACTTGGCTGGTGCAAAATCAAACTTCTTTGTGGAAAGTGAAGTATCGCATGTCGTTGATGCTCCAAGTAATGGAACAGTCAAACACACGGTGAGTATCACCTACAAGAATCCATTTAAGGCAAGTAACTGTAACCTCGAGGCTGGTCAGCTGTGTTTGAATGGAATCCTCCAGGACTGGGTACGTCTCTATCTGCCAAAAGGAACAAAACTAGAAGCCAACCGTGGATTTGATGATGGAAGTGTCAAAGAGACCGAAGAACTTGATCATGCCGTGGTTGAAGGAACATTCAAGCTTGCTCCTCTTGGACAAGCCAAAGTTGAGATCACGTATACCGTTCCATACACAGACACAAAGAACTACAACCTCTTTGTGCAGAAACAAGGTGGAACCAAGGACTGGAAGCATACATTTGACGTCAACGGTGAAGAGCACGAGTTAACGTTAGATAAAGACAAAAAGGTAAGTTACGCTTGGTAACCACTGTTTCATTTGACCTTTTCCTCTACAGCCCCTAGTATGGGTAGGTATGTCCCGTTCGTTTGCTTCCACTGGAATTATCCTAAAACGCTTTGATGTTGGTGAAATGGATCGTGTGGTGACGATCTTCACCCGTGAGCACGGAAAAATCACTGCAATCGCCAAAGGTTGTAGAAAACTTTCTTCTTCACGTGCATCGGCACTCGAACCTGGATCACTCTCAAAGATATACCTCGTCAATACCAAAGGGATGCCAATACTTACGCAGGCACAACTGATCAATGATTATGCTGCATGTAAAAAAGATCTCGCGCACATGCGAAAAGTCTTTGAGATCCTGGAAATTGTTGATTCACTAACGATTGAAGAAGATGAACAACCAGTGGTCTTTGGCCATACCAAAGCCATATTTGACCACTTTTCTGAGAGTGAAAAGATTCACAGTGGAATAGTGCGAGGGCACTTGTCAGCAATCATTGAAATCCTTGGATTT
>CAZBKJ010000047.1:1504-1975 GCA_964492495.1 uncultured Pseudomonadales bacterium | reverse complement strand
GCAGTATGAGCGATTACTTGAACTGATAAAGCAAAATACAGCTACTCTCTAGAAGCTTTTTGAAGAATAATTTCCATAAGATTTTGTGGTGATCTTTCCCGTGGACTAATTTTTCCCATTTCTTCTGGAACTTCAGGTAGTGTTTCCGTACTCCAAATAAGCATTTTTTCTATTCCCACAGCTTCCGTGAGTGCTTTCCAATCAATATGAAAAAGTCCAGATACAACCAGAACCGGTGCACTCTCTGCGATAACTTCTAATGCGTCTTGTGTATTATTCGCAAGAAGAATCTCAAATGAATCTCCATCTGGCATTGTTGTTAAAGCGTTTTTCAGATATTGGGGTATGTGCAAATCAGCTCTTGCAATCAAAATGACTTTTTTTTCCATACATGCTCCTAGCTATAATGTTCTGGATCCTATCAGGGAAATCTTTTTCTTACAAGTTTCACATGGATATCCTAGAAACTAT
>CAZBKJ010000047.1:0-1494 GCA_964492495.1 uncultured Pseudomonadales bacterium | reverse complement strand
CTTTCTTCGTTTTTACTTCTACAATAGTTCCATGAAGAAACTACAGCTTGTTCTCCTCTTGGTTTTGTTCTTTATTCTCGGAATTTTCATCTGGTTGTTGATGCTATATCGCACATACGGCATGCAGACTCTGTTGTTTTTGGTGCAGTCTCCTCCAAAGTTTCTGTATACCTACTCAAAAAACATGGTGAGTGTCCCATCCGCGACGCCGGAATCGCTCATGATTCCACGGCCGGTCGCAAGTGGAGAGACACCTGTGGAAATGGAACCAGAATCCATCACGATCCCTGACAAGCACATGATCACCGTCATGAGTCATACATACCAAAAACTCAACAACTGTGGACCAAGTTCTGCAGTGATGGCAGCAAGTACACTGGGTGTGACATTTGATCAACTCTCAGCAGCTGATGTGCTCAAAGGAAGCTACACAGACAAAAATGTCTCAGCAGAAGAACTCGTTCCTTTTTTACACTCCAAAGGCTTGGAGGCGATCCACCGCGTCAATGGAAATGCTTCGCAAGTAGAGCAACTTGTGTCTCAGGATATTCCTGTCATTGTGGAGCAGTGGCTGGTGAAACGAGGGACTGGTGAGCATGTCGGACACTACCGAGTCGTACGCGGATACGATCAGGGCAAACAGATCTTTACCACCAATGATTCATTTAATGGACCAAACTTTGTGATCCCCTATTCGCAGTTTGATGAGTGGTGGAGACCATTTAATCGAGGATACATTGTGGTGTACAAAAAAGAACAAGAACAATTGGTCAAAGCGATCTTGGGATCTGATTGGAATGAAGCTTCAAACCACCAGCAGGCTGTACAAGACTCCCAAGCAGAAGTGAGATCGATTGGAGATGGCTACTCCCAGTTTAATCTCGGGACAAACACCACACTGATTCGCAACTATTCCCTGGCTGTGAGCGCGTATGATCAGGCACTTACCCAAACGTTCCCTGGTCACTTTTTGTGGTATCAGTTTGGGGCTTTGGAAGCGTACGCAGAGGATGGTCAGTATGAAAAAGTACTGCGGATGACAGATGAACTACTCGCTGGAGCTGGAGAGATGGAAGAAGCTCGGTACTATCGTGGAGTCGTCTTTGCCAGACAAGGAAAGACGGCAGAAGCAAGAGCTGAGTTTGAAAAGGCACTGCAAGCAAATCCACGATATGAGAAGGCTACGAGAGCCCTTGAATCGCTGTAGAAAGATGACGTTTCTTTCGCAGCAATTGCCAGATAGAGATACTTAAGATTACTCCTTGGATACCAAATCCTGTGGTGAAGGCAATAGGAAGCGCATACAGACCAACAATAGGCAGCAGGATGCTACTGATCGCAATACTGCAACTAATCGCCAATATGTGAATGAGGGACGGTCGTAGCGTATTTTTAAGCGCATAGTGTGCGCGTGCAAGAAGATGCATCAAACTTTCCAGAGGGACAGAAAACGCATAGACCTGTAGAAGGAGCGCCGTAGCGGTGACTGCTTCT
>CAZBKJ010000046.1:0-2800 GCA_964492495.1 uncultured Pseudomonadales bacterium | reverse complement strand
CCGGGCCGTGGAAGACCTGCACGCCATGCTCGTAACCCATGGCGACTGGATGGATCTTGGTGGGGCAGATGAACAAAAACCCACAAAAGAAGGAACAGTTGAGGACTGGGGTCGTTCTCCCAAAAATCCTAGAGGTGGATGGTATGGTTTGAAAAAAGGACTCCGAGGACGATTTGGTGTCTATATGCCACCACTCCTTGAAGCACTTGGACTTGCCACACTTGAACACAATCCCCGAAACAACAGGATGAAGGCGCTCTAAAATAGAGAATACACTACACGTTAGTTATCTGCTGGAATGGCTTCAAAGGCGCTGTGTTTTTCGTCCATCCATTCTTGCATTGCAGCAGGTTCTTTCATCATTTGTTGCATCTGTTCCATTGCTTGCAGATGTGACGGTTCACCTTTTTGAAACATCTCACTTCCATGCTGTTGACTCAATTGCGCCATTTCTTCAAACGTCTCAGCATGAAACTCCATGTCACAAGCACCGCCCAGTTGATTGCATGTCATTGTTTTCATAGATGTTCTCCCTTTGGGGGAAAGTATAACAAGGCACAAATGGAAAAACCATGCTGCAGGTTTAGCATACTTACTCACGTGAATTTTTCACGGCAATCATACTCACGCAAAAACCCACTATCCACAGCAAGAATACACCAATTGGAAGTCTCTCAAAAAAACCTGCGTAGGGGCTCATGACTGTGAAGGCTGCGAAGGGTCCTGTAAGTAGGAAGAGAACACCCGCAACCAGTGAAATCCAAGCAAGTTGTCGATGTGAGTTGGCAAACGCCCTCCAAAACAAAAAATCGGATGCTACCGTGAGAAGAGAAATGATTGATACGAGAACGATATGTCCAGCCCCCACAAACGTCATTTCTGTTCCTCTAGTATTGATAGGAAACACCCAGAGGACAGCTCCAAGAATTCCTACGAAGATCATAGACACAGCTCCCAACTTTGACAGTCGATTTTTTTCAAAGCCATAGATTCCTACTCCAAACACAACAAGTAAAAGATTGTAGATAAGAAAAATAGGGTTCATCAAACCACGAATAGGAGATTGCGTCGACGTTAACTGACTTACGTCCTGAGAAATATGAGAGTAGCCTGGATACAAAATACCACCCAGTACAACTGCAAGAAGGTAGACACACACAGCACTCAATCCAGCGTACCAGAATACATTGCTTTTCATACACAAAATATCCTCAGCTAACTACTCTCCCTTTCGTAAAGATAGTACGTAGTCATGTACATAACAGTGATTACAATCACTGTTATGAGAGGTAGAAGAAAGCACATCACACATGGAACTTACGCATTGTTTCTTGACATTCGCTTAAAAAAATTGGGTATGAGCCTCTGAAGTGGATGTTCTTGCTTTTGACCTTCAAAGATTGTTCTCTGAAAAATTCCTGGAAATAATTCTTTGAGTCCATACGTTTGCTTGAGCTGATTATATAAATGATGTTTTTTAACAGTATCTCTATAATCACCATCTGTAATTAAAATCCCACCTTGGTTTAATTTGTTGATTAATCCAGGCAAGATACTGTCTTTATCTTCTGATTCTGGTATATGCCCATGAACGTTATTATATGTTATACAGTCATATCTCTGATGGTCGTTGCTATGCAAATACTCCTCTACTGAAGTCTTCCAAAGAGAGTGTGATGGATCATCCACGGTTTCCTGTAGAAATGCTTGTACTTGTGGCTTCACTTGATACATTTGTGGATTTGGTGAATCTTGCAGGCTACGTACAATTAAAGGGTTATTTTGTAAAGCATCCTCAATCATCCATTTCATGATTTTGCTATCAATTTCATTCGCCAAAAGTGGTGGGCGAGTATCAATCATGTGTAGATCCACAAGATAATTCAGCGTTTTCCCTTGTTTTTCAGCCAATGAGTTCAACACTGTCAATAAAGATATCGGTTCTTCTCCGCTCGCAACTCCGACTATCAACAAAGAAAGTGGTGTTTTTTTCTTCACTAAATTCTCTAATGTGGTGACAATATTCAAAAATTCTTTTGCTGGTCGGCCTGCATCTGGTCCTCTACGGAACATGAAAGACTCTTGTTGATTATCCCATTCTTCTGGGCGGACGTGAGACTCAGTATCCATAGGAAAGATTGTAATGAGGATTAATTAAAGACGCAACACATGAGGTTTCTACTAATTAATTTCATTCAACTAAAAAATGAAACAACTAGCACTACGACAGGATTCCCGGCTATCGTTTCCTAGGAGCGTGCAGAGCGTCTGATTCTCAGCCAAGACTTATTCATAAAAAATCCAGCAGTATGCTGGATTTTTCACGAGTGAGCCGGGTGTGCCCTGATCGGGAACTCCGTTCTCGATCGGGTATTTCCGTCCCGCCATAGCGGGACTCCTAAGGATCGTACTGTCGCGCGATCTCAAGTCTACATAAAAGGGAAATGGATTCTCCATTTCCTTTTATGTGAGCCGGGTGAGGATCGAACTCACGACAAGTCGCTTAAGAGGCGACTGCTCTACCACTGAGCTACCGGCCCAAAACATTTTTTTCAGTACTTCACACTCTTCTTACATCAACACACGTACTCGTGGATTATTCCACTGACCCCATCCTGGGACTTTCAGGCATACCCGCCCTGAAGAGTTATTTTATCATGAGGAAAAGGTAACCGTATGCTTCGTTGAGAAAGTGGTATCCATTGTCTCCATACACTTATATCTCCCAAATAGGGGAGGGATACTGTCATGGGTGAAAAACCCCGCAGGGATCACTCGTTCAATCTCCCCAATACGGATG
>CAZBKJ010000045.1:0-3374 GCA_964492495.1 uncultured Pseudomonadales bacterium | reverse complement strand
AATAGCCAGATTTTCGATATGGCAGAATATGCCTATAAAGCGAAACATCTGGTATGCAGGTGGGTCATCCTGAGCTTGTCGAAGGATCCCTTTCGTATCTACTATCTCGTTACTGCTATCTACTGATTTCTGAAACCTGATCCCCGCTATCTTCCTATAAACTCTCTTCCTTTATTGGTTATTGGTTATTGGGCATTGGATATTGCCTCCCGCTATCTTCTTGTTCCTCGTCCCTGATACCTGACCTCTGAAACCTTGCCTCTGCCATCTGTCCTCAGCTCACTCCCTACTTCCTTGTGTGCTTCCCCTTTTCTTAGTATACTTCTGGTCTGGAAGTGCTATTTTTGTCATTCCCATGAATATGGGAATCCAGTATTTAATTCTTCGAGCGAAGCGTGAGCGTAGGCCAGCTTAGCTAACAGGAGTCAAGAAGCTTGAAAAAACTAGTGGCGCGGTACTAAAGCGGTTATAGAGAGGTCTGCAAAACCTTTTAGACGGGTTCGACTCCCGTCCGCGCCTCCACATGGTAAATCGGCGGGACAAAGCTATGTGGTATAGCCCCGTCCGCGCCTCCACATGGTAAATCGGCGGGACAAAGCTATGTGGTATAGCCCCGTCCGTGCCTCCAATGGTATACCAGTGTGTCAGGAAATTTTGCTAAAGTTTTTCTTTTCTATGCGTCTTCCACTTTCCTCCACAATCACCAACCAAGAACTAGCTGATGTTTTTGCATTCGTGTCCCAAATTGTCAAAATGAACAAGGAAAGTTTTTATGCAGCTCGAGCCTACGAAGAAGCGGGAGTAGTTATCCGTCAGCTTGACTATGAGCTTGCGCAAAGATTTACCAAGCTCAAGAAAACTGAACCCGCGGACTATGAAACAAAATTTGCCAAAGAACTCGAGGCACTGCCAAGTATTGGCACCACGATAGCCAAAAAACTTGTGGAGCTTTTTTCCACTGGAGATATTCCAGTATTTCAAGAAGATGTCAAAGCTTTTCCAGCTGGAATGTACCCACTGGTAAAACTCTCAGGCATAGGAGCCAAAAAGGCTTTGAAACTTTCCATGCACTTTCAACTTACCGACAGTGAAACTGCAACTGCAAAACTGCTTGAACATGCCAAAAAAGGTGAAGTGCAAGTGTTAGACGGCTTTGGTGAAAAAAGTGAACAAGACTTAATTACAATTCTTGAAGAAAAGTATCAAAAAAGTCGCATCCCTTTTGACCAAGCAAGCGCAATTGCTCAAAAGATGACGAAAGAATTATCAAAAACCGATAGCGTATCAGACGTTATTACGCTTGGAAGTTTACGTCGAAAGAAGCATACGGTTGGAGATATAGACATGGGTGCAGTTGTTCACGACATGCCAAAACTTAAAGAGTTTATAAAAACAATTCCGTTTGTAAAAGATGTCCTCGCCTCCGGTGAAAGTCTGATCCGAGTCATTATCGATGATAACTATCAAATTGATTTGAAACTTTCCCCTGCAAAAGCTTGGGGAAGCTTTTTACAGCACTTCACTGGAAGCAAAGAACATAACATTCGTCTTCGTGAATTTGCACTGAAAAAAGGGTTGTCACTTTCTGAACATGGCATAAAAATCAAAGAAACCGGAGAAATCAAAACATTTTCAAATGAAGAAAACTTCTATCAGTTTATAGGGTTTACCTGGATTCCACCCCAGGAGAGGATTGGTGGAACTGAGTTTGAGAAATATAAACTCTAGTAGGGGACAAGGCACCCCGTCGTGATCTCATTTTCTTACCCAAAAAATGTACTCTCTTCCCTCTCATTTGTTATGGGGTATAATGCAATTTATATCCAAACAAAAGACATGCCTACCCCAAGAGTATCAATTATCATTCCAGCCTTCAATGAAGCTCCAAATCTAGAAGCTTTGTGTCGTGAGATTCAGGCAGTTGTAGACTCAAACGCTCTCTCCTACGAAATCATCATTATCAATGATGGGAGTACCGACAATACCCAGGAAGTCATCGAAAAGCTGTTTGCCAACGATCCCAAACACATCAGAGGTATTCAGTTTGTCCACAATACCGGAAAAGCAGCAGCACTTCATGCAGGATTTGCAAAAGCGCTCGGACAGATCACGATCCAGCTTGATGCCGATTTGCAGGATGACCCAAAAGAAATTCCACGTTTCATCGCCAAGATCGAAGAAGGATACGATCTGGTCGTTGGATGGAAGAAAAATCGCATTGATTCTTTCCTGAAAAATGAAAGTTCAAAACTCTTTAATACGGTCACCAGTGGTATTACAGGAGTAAAGCTTCATGATCACAACTGTGGGTTCAAGGCATACAAAACTGCATTTGCAAAACAGTTAAATTTGTATGGAGAGCTGCATCGATACATCGGTGTGCTTGCAGTGCATGCAGGGTGGAAAATTACAGAAATCCCCGTTCATCATCGAAAGCGTCATAAAGGGGTTAGCAAGTACGGCTGGATTCGCTTTATCCATGGGTTTTTTGATCTTTTTACCGTCCTTTTTTTGACACGGTATCGCTCTCGTCCACTGCATCTATTTGGATACATTGGGTTCGTTTTTTTCCTACTTGGATTTGTCATCGCACTGTACCTGACAGCCATCAAGCTGTTTGCACATGAATCGATCGGGAGCCGTCCATTACTGCTTCTCTCTGTCATGTTTATGATCATGGGCGTTCAGATTGGCGTGACTGGTCTGGTCGGAGAACAAATTACCACACATCTTTATAAAGACACACCTGAGTATCGAATCAAAAAAGACCTCACAACAACAAAACTATGAAACTGCTTACAAGATTGTCAAAGTACATGAATTTGCATCCAGTACGTACGGTTTTTTTCTGTATCGCTCTTTTCTACCTTCTCACCATTAAAAGTTTCATTGGCAATCCAGATTTTTCTCAAAGCGAAACCCAAAAAGAGCTTCAAAATAATCCACCATTTGAAACCTCAATGGAACGGGGACGGTACATGCAAGTGATTTCCCTTGCAGAAAAACAAACCTTCACAGTTGATTCATTTTCAAAATTCTTAAGTCCTGACGTTGCTTGGTCAAACGGACACTACTATCCAGCATTTCCACCAGGAGTTTCATTCCTCAGTGTTCCTGGTTACCTCATCGGAAAAGTAGTTGGACTGAGTCATTTTTTCACGGTGGGTACAACGAGTGTCGCTTCAATACTTTGTGCCTACTTTGTGTATTTGATCGCCCGCAAACTTGCGATCTCACAACCGGCTGCGCTCCTGGCTTCACTTTTGTTTTCACTTGCGTCGGTTGCCTTCGCGTATAGTGTCTCCATCTCCGCTCATCCCTTTTCTGCACTCATTTTGTGTATCTGTTTGTATGCATTTCTTCATATTCAAAAG
>CAZBKJ010000044.1:0-4465 GCA_964492495.1 uncultured Pseudomonadales bacterium | reverse complement strand
AAGCACGGTGCAGAATGGCTACGAGAAGACGATTTAACCGAGCAAATAGGCAATGTATTTAAGCGGTTACAAGTACCAGAACACATACTTCAACAAATAGTCGAGGCATTAAAAACAACGCACGAATGTAAAATCGAGTTTAGGGATAAACAACATAGCCAACTTACACAGGAACACGAAGTTTATGCCAAACGGTTAGAAAAACTTTACCTTGACCGATTAGACGGGCGTATTACTGACAATGACTATGACAAGTTCTATCAGTCGTTCCGAGAACAGGTAGCTAGTATTGATACTCGGTTAGGTATGCTTCAAGAAGCCGAGGACAACTACTATATTACGGCTACATACCTACTAGAACTGGCAAATCGGGCATACGATTTATTTATAAGTTCGGAAGTAGAAGAAAGAAGGCAATTAGTTAAGCTCGTACTATCGAACCTTAGGGTAGAAGGCAAAATAGTCCGATACGACGCTATAAAACCCTTCGACACAATCTTAAATTATGCCGATAGTCAACTCTGGCTCCCCGACTAGGACTCGAACCTAGAACCTTTTCGTTACAAGTGCCCTCTCGTTACCGTGAGGCTTGGACTATCTCATTACCCCTCATCGGGGTACCAGGTATATAGTCTCTACACATTTAATCAGCTTGTGGCTGAAATTTAGCTCGGGATTGACCTCTTTTTACAGAGGCGTCTTCCGAATTAGCCTGGTTTTTCAATCCACATTACTGTGGAAAGCTGCCGTATTCAACAGCGAATTGCTCTACCATTGAGCTATCGGGGAATCTGAACTTTTCAGAGGTGATTGTATCAAATGAGGATTAGAATTAAAACCTATTGTTTTTAGATTAGATCTAGATGGGGAAGAGACGCAAAACCAGCGTGAATTTCTCTATGACAATTTGCGCATAAAACCACACATTTATCCGCTTCTTCTTTTATTTTCTCCCAGGATCGAGTCATTCCACGAGCAGATAATCCAAATTCTTTTTTTGTTTCGTCAACATGATGAAGATCAAGAGCACCAATACATTTATAATATCCGCAAAGCACACATTTACCACCTCTGTATTCTACAACCATCGTTTTTAATTTCCTTCTTCGCGCAGTTACTGCTTTTTTTAAGTACTCTGCTCTGTCTGCATATGTTCTTTTTTCTGGCATATACATAAGTGTATACCGTTTCAAAAAAGTTCTAAACAAGAAAATTTGTAAGTAAAAAAATTTTAAGGTCTCCATTGAGACAAGACTAGATCCACCTTATCCCCTGCAAAGATAACGCCTTCTTCTTTGAGCATCTTTTTTTTGGTCGGGAGCCCGTTTCCACCGGAATATCCATGAAGTGATCCATCAGATGCAACTATGCGATGACACGGGGTTCTTGGGGCATCAGGGTTCGTTTTCATACACATCCCCACGGCTCTGGCTGCATGAGGATTTCCTACAAGTTTTGCCACTTGGCCGTAGGTAGCAACCTTGCCTTTTGGGATATCTTTTATCAGTTCGTATACTTGTTCTCGAAAGGATCGTAGCATTGTGGCATGAGTCTACGAGAAAGACTGTTGTGCTGTCAAATCAGATTTATATGATCTGAGAAACAATCCAAATAAGAACAAGAACGCCTGCCGGAATTCCCAAAATCCATAAAACAAAATAGGTCATATTTATCCTTTCTTTTTACTACCGTGAAGTAGTATGAAAGCTCAACTATTGGGATGAATAAATACTTTGTAAGAGAAGAGTAAAAAAGCGTACACTACCACTATGCTTCAACCAAATCACCCCATCCCCTCTTTTTCTCTTCCTGACCAGCATGGAAACATTCGGACGAATCAAGAGTTTAAGGGGAAATGGTTGGTTATCTACTTCTACCCCAAAGACAATACTCCTGGATGCACGCAGGAAGCATGTTCATTTCGGGACTCACTGGATGGTTTTCGGAAAAAAAACATTGAGGTCATTGGGATATCCAAAGATGTTGTAGCTTCACATGCAAAGTTTGCAAAAAAGTTTGATCTTTCTTTTCCACTGCTTGCTGACCCTGAACTTGGTACCATCAAAGCCTTTGGCGTTTGGGGGAGAAAGACATTCATGGGCATACGGTATGACGGAATTTTCCGTACAACGTTTCTGATTGACCCCAAAGGAATCATCAAAAAGGTGTATGAAAACGTTCACCCTGCCGACCATGCTTCTGTAATTTTACGTGACTATGAAAGCCTCGCTTTGTAGATTTTTAGACTACAAATGTGAGTGCTTTTCCTACTTTGCCGGCTCTTCCGGTACGTCCAATACGATGGACATAATCCTCATAGGAGTTTGGTTCGTCAAAATTGATCACATGCGAGACGTCATTAATATCGAGTCCTCGTGCTGCAACGTCTGTTGCAAGCAATGCACGTACTCTTCCACGTTTGAAATCATCAAGCGATCGTTGGCGAGCACCTTGGCTTTTGTTGCCATGGATACTGGTCACACGTAGTCCTCGTGAAGTGAGAATTTCTTCAAGTTTGTTGATGCCATGTTTGGTTCGACCAAAGACCATTACTCGTTCAAATTCCTGTTGAATCAAGAGGTCATACAGCACTTCAATTTTATTTTGTCCTGGAACAATACGGACAATATCTTGGTCGATATGTTCATTTGTCTCAGTAACCTTCACACTCACCTGTGCTGGATCATGAAGGAACGATCGCATAATCTCTTGCACCTCATTTGTCACTGTTGCACTAAAGCAGAGGGAGTGACGTGGGTTTGGAAGCAAGGAGATGAGATACTGAATATCTTTTCGAAATCCAATATCAAGCATTCGATCGACTTCGTCTAGCACAATGTTGGTAAACATTGATGTGTCTAAAGCTCTTCGTTCAATTAAATCTTTTAATCGACCTGGAGTTCCAATCACAACATGTGGGTTGCGACGTAGGTTTTGCATCTGTGTAGCAATATTCATACCACCAACACAGAGAGCAACGCCAATGTTCATTCCACGAGCGAAAGCAAAACATTCATCCTTCACCTGAACTGCCAACTCACGAGTTGGGACAACGATAAGAGCCCCCTCTTGGGGATTTAACGCTATTTTGTTCAGGATCGGGATAAGAAACGCAGCTGTTTTTCCGGTTCCGGTGTTTGCTATACCCACAACATCACGGCCAGCAAGAACTAAGGGAATTGCTTGATCTTGAATTGGAGTCGGGATTGTATATCCATGACTGATAATGTTTTGGGTCAATTGAGGTTGGAGATTGAAATCTGCAAATGAGTTGGTGATCGCTGTCTCGACAACTGCTTCACGCTCTACGGCACGATTGACGTACCGAGAAGGGTGAATATACTGGGGACGAGGTCCCATCTGGCGTTGCTGTGGGCGTCCTCCAAAACTTCGACTTCCTCCAAATGAAGGACGACTATTACCATACCCGCGAGAATCTCGACGTGGTGTAAATGACATATGTTCCTAACGTAAGAAAAGCGTACCTACTCTTGTAGGGAATTCCTCACAAATAAACCATCACTCACGAAAACAGATGGCGTATGTTGGTGAGTGTAAATAAAACCTAAGGGAGAGAATCACATTGCCCGCTACCATTGTCAGGCTTCACTACCGAAGAATGTAAGTATACCAGATTTGGCCTATAACACAAGAAGCGCCTCTACAGGACAATGAAAAGGCCCCGATCGTCATCGAGGCCTTTATTGAGTCTTCGCAAAAAAAGTGATTAACTTCCTCGTTGTCCTCGATATCCTCCACCACTTCCGCCTCGGTCACTCCCGCCACCGAAGTCATGACCACCTTGGCGAGGACCGGAGCTTCTTCCGCCACGATCTCCACCTCTAAATCCACCTCCCTGTGGCCTTCCTCCTCTGTCTCCACCGCCTCTATATCCGCCACCTTGTGGTCGATCCCCACCTTCACGTGGAGGACGATTGGCACTTTCAGCAGCTTTTTGCGCTTCTTGTTCTTTGGTCAACATTGTCAGATTGTATCGTCCTTGATCATCAACTTCTGTCAGGCGTACATGCACACTGTCACCTACTTTGGCAACATCATTGGCATCTCCAATATAGTTAAGCCCCATACGTGAGACGTGGACAAGTCCTTCACGGCCTGGCAGGAATTCGACAAAGACTCCAAAACTCTCGACTCTGGTAACAATTCCATCAAATTCTTCACCTGAAGCAACTTCACGCATCATTCCTGAAATCCATGCGCGTGCTTTTTCAATCTTTTCTGTGTCATCAGAGGAGATATTTACCAAACCGACTTTTCGCTCTTCATCTTCCTCAACGTCAACTTGGGCACCAGTCTCAGCAATGATCGATTTGATCATTTTTCCACCTGGACCAATGAGTTCACCAATACGATCCTGAGGAATCTCAAGTTGGACAATCTTAGGTGCGTACTTGGAAAGCTCTTTACGTGGTTCTGGGATCGCTTCCAACATTTTGCCTAGGAT
>CAZBKJ010000043.1:0-5036 GCA_964492495.1 uncultured Pseudomonadales bacterium | reverse complement strand
CTATAGAGGGTTCAAAGCGTCTTTCCTCTATAATTTCTCGTATTAAAGCGTCAGCTGGAAGCTCGTTATCGTCCAGTGCCCCTCCTATTGACTCACTCTCGCAGTCTATGAGAATGGCAGCATTCTCACGAGCAATTTCCGTTTTTCCATGATTTTCGGGTTCAAGAGGGAAAAACCAAGATCTTCCGCCCTCACTGTCTCGAATCCATGCCCCTACACCAATTTTGATCATAGTAATTCCTCACTTAGGCTACTTCTTTTTCAGATTTTTCATCCTCAAAATCTGCATCATTTACAGTTTTATTCAGTACCAGTAGAGAATTATCCTCGGAATCATTCTCTTCTTCTTTTTCATAGTAATGGCCACCTTGAAGAGACACTTTACCATTAGGGTTTCGAAATCCTTCCAACCGATACCGTTGAGCATTTAATCTCCAATGTCTTGATGGACTTCCGCCTTCTTTACTCATACTGTTTCCTCACACCATACTTGTCGCAAAAACGACAAGAAATCATTCACTTCTACACAGCCACGAGAAATTTCACTTTCCAATAGAGGAAAACCGAAGATACAAATACAGGAGAGTGATTTGCCACAAGCTCCAGAGTGTCAGCCACCATGTTTCTAAAAACCACCATACTCCCACAAAAGGCAGAATTCCCAAAAATACCCAAGACAGCTCTCGAGCAGTAAACCACCCAATCATGCAAAAGATAGCCGGAAAAAAGATGAACACAAAAGGAACATCCTTCTCAATCACTTTTTGCATCGTCTGATATGGATGCTGTAAAAATCCAAAGATTGTAGAGAAAATATGATAGAAAAATTTTAGAGGATTCATACAACGTTTAGTTCATTCCAGTAACTACAGAGTAAATTGTCGGGAACAAGAGAATACTGACCGGAATAGCAATGACAAAGGAAACGATAAGTAGAAATTGCCAGTAGTGAAGACCAATATGAGAAACTGCTGGACGCATCCAGAGTGGGAGTGGAGAGCTTTGTTCGATACGAGCCTGTCGTTTCGCTTTAACTTGAAGTTCCTGAATAAAAAGATCATCATTCATACCGAACACTCCCTTCCACCTGGTTTGCGCGTTTTTTCGTATTCCTGAATGAACTCTATTTTTGCTCGATATACTTTGCTCTGCATCGCTGAGAAACTCAGGTCATATTTTTTTGCAAGATCTTTCATCGATGTATTATCAATATATTTGCATTGCAGAATTTCAGCAACTTCACGAGGCAGTCTCTGGAGTGTTTCTTGAATCTCTACTGTTTTTTCACTTTGAAGAAAGGGTTCCTCTCCTTGAAAGGAATCTAAAAGTTCTTTTCCATACGGAAAGATTGCCAATATTTTCTTTGCATATCTTTTTCGCCAATAATCTGCAAGCTCATGTCGTGCAACGGAGAGCATCCATCCCCACAACCCACTCTCCCCTCGAAACAAAGGTAGGGAAGCCAAACAGGAAAGGTACGTATCGTGAGTCAGTTCTTCTGCGTCTTGAGAAGATTTTGTCTTGGAAAGAAAAAAAGAAAAAAGTTGTTTTTTTGAAAAGGAATACCACTCACGTACTGCGTGTTCGTCTGCCGACTTTAATCCGGACAATAATGCTTCTTCCCCAGGAAAAATCATAAGAGTATTGTATACTATAGATATGAATTCTATTTCAAATAGATTACTTGCACTTGACTTGGGAGATACCCTAAAACTTGGTAATCCTCAAACTATTCCGGGAGGCGTTGATGCTGGCGCTACCCGAAGCGTTGGGATGGTTTACCGAAGTGTATCTGATTTTATTAACCTCCTTCTTCCCTTAGCATTTGTTGTAGCCGGACTCATTCTTCTTTTCTTACTCATTGGAGGAGGATTTGCAATTATCGCCGGCGGTGGTGATGCAAAAAGTGTCGAAAATGGGCAAAAACAGATTACGAGTGCTGTCCTTGGATTTGCAGTCATTTTTGCTGCATACTGGATTATTAAGGTGATTGAGATCGTAACAGGACTAGAAATTTTCAATCCAACCTATTTTTGAAGAAAGATTGTATAATTACACTTCTATGACACCAATGTTTGCTTTAATTAGTGCGTGTACAGACATTTTCGGTTGTGTCACTCCACCTCCAGGAGTTGTCCAGTTTGGTGAAGGACCAAGTGGATTGCTTTTGTTTATCTCCAACATGATCAAGCTTATTACGCTCATTGCAGGACTCTTTGGCCTGTTTAATATCGTCTCTGCAGGCTATATGTATCTTTCCTCTTCAGGAGACCCAAAGGCGGTTCAAGGGGCAACACAGCGTTTGGTCTACTCAGGGATTGGTCTTGTTGTTATTGTTGCGTCATTTACCATTACATCGATTGCAAGTTATCTCATCTTTGGGGATGCTAACTATATTCTGAATCCATCATTACCAACACCACAATAAATCTATGCTCATTGCACAAGGACTACAAAAAATTGGAACAATCGAAGCCCCAGTTGCAGCCTGGGAAGTAGGAACTGGTACGGGAGTTAGTGCATTCTCTGGCCCTTTCTTAAAAATCATCAATAACACGCTAGGATTCTTAACAACGCTTGCTGGTCTTATTTTCTTAATCATGCTTATTACCGCGGGCTTAAACTGGGTGTCATCTGGCGGAGACAAAAGTAAAGTGGAGGCTTCCAGAAATCAAATGACCAATGCCGCCATCGGACTTATTGTCATCATCGGCGCATACGGTATTGCTGGGGTTGTCGGTCGAGTGCTTGGCCTAGATATTCTCAATCCAATTAAGTTACTTGAACAACTCAATCCAAATTTAAGTGGGACAGGACTTCCACCAGGCCCAGGACCACAAGTACCATAAATAGTATGATGACACTTATCGCACAGAATCAAATTCAGAACCCGACAGTACCGACCTTCGGTTCTGGGAGTGAAACAGTCGCATTTACCAACCTTATTGTGACAATCTGGCGAACAGCCATTACGTTAGGTGGACTAGCCCTCCTGATCATGCTTATTGTCGGTGCACTTGAATGGGTGCTTGCAGGAGGTGATAAGGGAAAAGTCGAACATGCCAGAGAGCGCATGACTCAAGCAGTTGTTGGGATGCTCGTGCTCGTAGGCACCGTCGCAATAAGCTTATTCCTGGGTGGGGTATTAGATATTCCTTTATTAAGTCCAACGTTTGTTGATAATCTTACTGGTGGTGGAGCAACCATAAATCCCGGGGCAAATGGCTCTGGTGGACTGCCAGGAGATGTTCCTGGCAGATTTTAATCTCTATGCAACTTGATATTCTTTCACAAGCACCAACAATCTCACCTGTCAGTACTCTTGGCAATCTCGTCGAACTTGCTGCAGGTGGCGTCCTGACCATCGGTGCTCTCGCTGTCCTCATGTACCTTATCCTTGGTGGATTTAATTGGGTCACGGCTGGTGGAGACAAAAGCAAAGTAGAAACTGCCAAAAGCATGATTACCCAAGCCATTATTGGACTTGCAATTCTTGCTTCGGTTTTTGCTATTTACGGTGTGCTTCTTACCTTCTTTGGCCTTGGAGACAGAATAAACTTGGGAAGTGGGGGTTCAGGTGGTAATGGTGGTGGAGGTGGAGGTGGAGGTCAGCCAATTTGTACGTTGGGAGCAACTGCAAATGATGGTGGTGCTGGCAACTACTGTCGATTGAATGGACAACCAAGTGCAGCTCAAGTCCGTTGTATGACAACCGGTGGTATCACGTATCCCCACTGGGAGCCGTGTTCTTGCGTGGGTGCAGGTGCCACCAAAGCCTATGACTGGGCAGAATGTGGAACAGCACCATAATTGTACATTTTGTCTTGACTCGTATAGCTGAAGTTGTGTATTGTGATAGAATAGAAGTAATCTAATCTTGGATAAATAAAGGAGATCTATGTATAAAAAAATCGTTGCCACAGCTTCTACAGCTTTGTCTTCACTGGCACTGGCCCCAATGGTCTTTGCTCAGGATAGTATTGATGTAAACGCAGGAGAAGCTGGATTTCGTATCACCGATCTTGGTGTTCTGATCAATGCACTTCTTCGAGTAACTCTTGGAATTGTTGGACTCTTGGTTTTCGTCTTCCTCATCTGGGGTGGAATTGAATGGCTCACTGCTGGTGGTGACAAGAGTAAAACAGAATCTGCACGACAAAAAATCACCAATGCAATCATTGGTCTCGCAATCGTCGCGGCCGCATTTGCTATCTCAGCAATCTTATCAAGATTCTTTGGAGTAGGTGTTGGAACAAATATTGAAATCCCAACTGCATACTAACCGCAGTTGATTGAATAAAGAAATTGGAACCCCTGCTTGAAAAAGCGGGGGTTTTTGTATGATCATCTGTTCTACTCTATGATTTCAATTGCTACTTTGTACAAGCGTCACATTTTTCCCTATGTTCTCGCTTTTGGATGCGCGGTAGTCCTTTTTTATGGATACGTTTTGGTTCTTTCTTCACAAAACTTGTACAATTCTGACTTTCGTGCATTCTATAGCGCAGGCTATTTGCTTCGAACTAATCCCGAGAAGATCTATCATACAGAACACCTTCTTGCGGTAGAAAAAACATTCTTTCCTCACTCGACAAATACCCAAGGGTATTATCTTCTTTCATTTATTAACCCTCCGTTTTTTCTGATTCCTTTTTCCCTACTTTCCTTCTTTCCTCCAACATTTGGGTATACACTTTTTGTCGTTTGTACCGTGCTTTTCTATCTGTATTGTATTTTTTTATGCGCACAGGTTTTTCTTCCAAAGACTTCCAAAATTCCAGTCACTATATTCGCTTTATCTTTTGCTCCATTTTTCGTCACCCTGCAGCAAGCACAAAGCTCTGTGCTGACACTGATCACTTTCTTATTATTGATTCTTTGGATCGAAAAGAAAGATATTGTAAGTGGAGGAGTGGCCAGCCTTGTGCTATACAAGCCGCAAATGTGGATTTTCATGATCATTTTTCTTTTCAGTACCAAAAAAAAACGAGAACTCGCCGGCCTTTTTTTTGGGACAGGAATCCTCATTCTTTTGT
>CAZBKJ010000042.1:0-6311 GCA_964492495.1 uncultured Pseudomonadales bacterium | reverse complement strand
TTGTAGGAGGTTGTAAACAATAAGTTGCCAGTTTTTTGCGAATCTTCCAGAAGTTTTTCTAAGTCCGGCTCATAAAACGGTACTTTCCCTTGTTGCAGGCTTTCGATGCGATTTGGATCAATATCCAGTCCTACAACCCTGTGCCCCTTGCTTGCAAAAACGGCTGATGCCACCACTCCTACAAAGCCAGTACCGATAATGGTAAGATTCATAGGAGGAATATAGCAACAAAAAACCATCCTGTCATCATAAAAACAACACTATGAGCACATTTGAAAACCAAACACCACCATCTGAGGAGACGTACGCTGGTATGAAGTTCCATCACGCACCAAGCGCAGAACTACGATTAGTCATACAACAAACCGCCGGAAGAAAAAATGAAGGTTGGCTTGCAGACTCCTCTCGATTCTGTACAAATTTTGAACCGAATATGATTGGGGCGTTCCTTTTATCTAATGCGTGGAGAGAATTTTCTAAGGACAAAGAAATTGTATCGAACATTTTCCCGGACTTGGAGAATGCAATCCTTTTCTCACTCAAAGATGTTCCCTTGGACATATTTAATGTTGTTTCGAAAACGCTTGAACCTTTAGTTGATAGTTCTGGAGCCAATATGAAAGCGGACAAGGTTGTCATGAAACAGATATGTGGTGCACCGAGTGGTCTTATAGTATCTGGCCCGCTTGCTGGACTGCTCGTTGAGCCAAGAAATCTCAAAGGCGTAAATAAACCAGACCAAGTTGAAAGACTTACTGTAACTCGACTATGTGTCGAGCCGAGTGGCCCCCGTAGCTTGTATCAGGCAAATTTTCCACTCATTGATTTAGGAAAACTGAGCCCAGATGAGTTACATAGTAATGAAAAAAATATTGAGTACGTAGAGCAATTGATAGCGTTTATGCAGAAGGATGCGCATGAGAAGATGACAGAAAAATATGTTGCCTTAACTGCAAGTTTGCCAAATTATATAGATCAGCTTTCAGCAATATCTGCTAGCCTTGGCATTACTTTCGATCCAAAAGTTTTTAATTACTTTCTAAAATGACCATTTCCATCCTTTCCCTCTTTCCATCGATGTTTACCGGGCCTTTCTCAGAAAGCATGATCAAACGTGCGGTAGAAAAAAAAGTCGCAGAGATTAATCTTGTGGATATACGATCATTTTCCAGTGACAAGCATCACTCGGTTGATCAGCCACCGTATGGTGGCGGGCCTGGGATGGTGATGATGATTGAACCCATTGAGAAAGCTATAAAGAGTGTCAAGAATACGATCGGTTTAGAGGCTAGTACAAAAGTTGTTTTGCTCTCTGCCAAAGGACAACCCTACACCCAAAAAAAAGCCAAGGAATATAGTGAGGTTGACCATTTGATTCTTCTTTGTGGGCACTATGAAGGTGTGGATGAGCGTGTAGCAGAGCATCTTATCGATGAAGAGATTCGCATTGGTGACTACGTTCTCACGGGCGGAGAGCTTCCAGCCATGGTTATCACAGATAGTGTCATTCGACTGCTTCCTGGTGCATTAGGTGACGACACAAGTAGTCACGATGAATCCCACACAGAAGAAGGTGTATTAGAGTACCCTCAGTACACCAGACCCGCAGACTACAACGGCTGGAAAGTACCGGAAGTGCTTCTCTCTGGAAACCACAAAGACATTGAAAACTGGAGAACTTCCTTGAAAAAAAAGAGCTAGCGTCCTTTTTTTGAAAACCGAATTGCTCCAAACGAAACTATCATCCCAAAAATATCGATCACGACGTCACGAAGCATTGGCGTTCTTCCCGGCACAAACGATTGGTGAAACTCATCACTGAGAGCATAGGCAATCCCAAAAAGAAACGCATACAAACTGGGACGTGTAAAGTTTTCCTTTGAAAAGGCAGTATATGACAGCCAGAAAAGTACTGCATAGACGCTGACATGACCTGTCTTTTTTATCAAAAAATCAAAACTCACGTTTTCTGGACCAGGAAGTCGTTGTTGTGAAGACAAGAAGAAGATTAGTGCACACCACAAAAAAAGGAGCACCCAATAAAAGCGTGAACTGCTAACAGATGACTGAAAACTAGACATAGATTATCTCGCAAATGGAAACTGAAAAGGTAGCTTTCCATATTTTTTACTATACCACTCATACCCTAGATATCCTCCGACTCCACACAAGAGTATACCTCCAAGCCCCATCGCGACAATGGCGCCTGTAGCTCCTGACCCTGATGATTGTTGTTCTTTGATAACTTCTGGTTCTGGTGTCACTTCTACCTCATCACTGATTCCGAGGACTTCGCCTTCAGGTGTGCTTGTTGGCAAAGCACTACTACTAGCGCTTGGCGAAGCTGATGATGTTGGTGTGGGGCTTGCGGTGGTTTTGGGAGTCGGGCTCGCTGTTGGTGTGGCCGTTGGTGTGGAATTGGATGTTACTGCTGTAAAGGCATTTGCAGAGCCTTTTGTGATACTTGTCGTCTGTTTCCAATCTCCACTTACTTTTGCATACGATGTGGTTGTACTACAGGAACTATACTCTTTATTCTCCACAGTTTTCCCAGCACCATCCACAAGCGAGATCACATCACCATCATTGGTGAGCATTCCCCGAGAATATTTGGATACTTCAACTACGCCATATCCTTTGGCTGAGATCGTCAACGAAGAGATCGGTTGATCGTTGTTGTCATCATCCAGAAGTTTCCAGTCAGTAAGTGTTACTGATGAATTGTTGTCGTTGTACAGTTCTACCCATTCTTTTCCCCCGTCCACTTGACACGCATAAATTTCAGAAATTGAGATATTGCTAGGCTGAGAAGCAGTAGTTGCTGTCGCGGTTGGGGTCGGGGTTGCGGTCGTGTTTTGGGTAGGGGTTGAACTTGGTGGTGCTGTAATCTCATTTGCTTTTCCAGAGGTTTTTGCAGTGGTCTGTTTCCACTCAGTCCCAGATTTTGCCCAGACCCAAGCTGTGTCACAGTTGGAGTATTCAAACACGTCAATGTTGTTATCGGACTGATCGACCAGTTTTACAGTGTCTTTACTGGAGTTATTATAGATTGCATTTGATTCAGCAATCTCAACAACTCCATATCCTCCTGCTGGGATTGTTATCGAGAATTGATGTTTATTGGTTTGTGTATCGTCTTTGAGCTTCCAGTCAGTAAGCACGGCTTCCGTCGTTCCTGAATTTTTAATCTCTATCCATTCTTTTTCTCCAGCACCCTGACACGCGAAAACTTCAGAAAGCGATATCGTTCCTGGTTGAGGAGTAGGGGTTTGGGCGCTCACTGGTGAGACCAAAAACCAAGAAAAAAGGGTGCAAAAAATGACGGAAAGAAGGAGTTTCATTTGATTTGATTATACTTTTTTTAGGTAATTTATCGAGCTGATCTGAGATATTTTATAAAACTCTGTCAACTTTTTATCGTACCCTTCGATTGGGTCGTGAATTGTATAGTTTCCTTTTTCTCCACTTTTGATCACGATGAAGTGACCATCTCGTGTACCGATTTTCATGTGTGCAATTACTGGCCTGCCTTCACGAAGCTCACTATCAAGTTTGTCCTGGCTGTACCCACTGCGTTCATATCGATATCCACTGGGTGACGGCCAGGGTTGAAGCATGTACGCGGTATTTGAGAAAAAATATCCCGAGTTTCGTGCAATAGTAATGGGGGTCACATCCTCTCCATATTTCTTTTTCACCATCGCGGTGCTGGAAACCAAACATCCAACATCGAGAATTGTTCCACTATTGCTTGTTCCACATGAGCTTCCAATACAAAGGCCAGCCCATCGTTCATCACGTTGTGAGAAAAACCACCCATCTGGACTTGTTTGTGCTGGCAGAACGTTTGCCCCTCTACTTTTTGAGAACGACGACAAGGATGCAAGTTCACTCTCTGCTTGCGAAAGTAATTTCTGATAGTTTCCTTCATTGCTTTTCGTGTCTGTCAAAAGTTTCTTTTTCGCATTTTCCTGCGATTCCAAGTCCTTTTTTTGCTGTTCCAGTTTCACTTTCAACTCTGCAACGCTTTTTTGTTTTACCTCTTTGGTTTCTTTTTGCAGATCATAGTCTATTTTAGTCTGTGTTGTTTGTGACAAGACATTTTGATAGTGTGACTGCGCAAGTTTCGCGTACTTATAGCGCGTGTAGAGACCCGAAAATGAATTTGAAGAGAAAATAATCTCAAATGGCCCTATTTCCGTTTGCTTATAGCCGTTTTGAACTTCTTTGAGTAGTGCGGCTGCCAGATCATCAAGCGACTGTTCTAAGTTATCTATTTTCCCATCAAGAGACTCAATCTCTTTTTGTAAAATGACGATCTCTACTTCAGTTGCTTCCGCCTGTTTTTGCGTAAGCGTCTTTTTATTGGTGAGGTAATTGATCGCGGATGAGAGTGTTTTTGCTTCACCTTGCAGTTGATTTATCTTTGACTTGAGTGTCTCAATTTCTTTGAGCTTGTTTTGATACTCAGGAGAATTTTCTTGTGCCTGTACCAAAGAAACATGCCCGAAAAAAACAATCGTGACAACAACGATCAACAACTGAAGTATATTTTTTTTGATACACATCTTATCCTTTTGTGCGAACAAAACGACTGACAGCGAAGGTGCTGGAGATTATTCCCAAAAACGTGCCTATGAGCGCTCCAATTCCCAGCATTGCTCCAAGCACCATGACTGGAAATGGCAGCACTTGTGCTTGACCAAAGAAAGCCAGCAGCGTTGGGGTGAGATATAAAAGTAAGATGTACGATGAAAGCCATCCAATAATCGATCCAAATACTCCGTACAAAATCCCCTCAAACAAGAAAGGCCCTCGTATATACCAAGATCCAGCACCAAGGAGTCGCATGATCGAAATTTCCGATCGCTTCATTCCAACACGAAGACTTAAGATTACGATGATCAACAACACCGTAATGCACATGAGCACACTTGTGGTAATTAACCCAAAAATGCGAAGTGTCTTCGTCCAGCGAGACACATTATCGATAACATCTTTTTGATACACAACTTCTTCGACGCCGTCGATTTGCTCGAGGTCTGTTTTTATCTGTGACAAATTATCAATCGACTTTGCCCCGACTTCCAAACTGGCAGGCAATATATCTGCAGTTACAAGCTCAATAAGTAGCGGGTCTTTTTTATTTTCTTCTTGAAAGATCGTGAGGGCTTCCTCTTTGGTGATGGCTTTGACCTCATCGACATAGCCTTTCGTTTCGATACTGTCTTTTCCTGCTTGCAGTTTTTCAGGTGGCGCATTGACGGCAAAGTAAGCAATCACTTGGGGACGAGTTTCAAGGTACGAGAGTGCTCCATTTGCAGCGTACAAGACCATGACAAAGCAGTACCCCACAAAGAACGTCAGAGACATCATGACGATCGCGATAAAGGCCTGGTAAGGACTCCGGCGCATATTACGAAAAGCTGTGTGAACGGATCGAAACATAGTTATTTTGAGTCCTTTGACTTTTCTTCCTTTGCTTCTGGTTCTTTTTGCTTTGTAGCTTTGCTCTTTGCTTTGCGCTCTGTTGCCCGTCCCGCATCCAATTCAATAACTCTTTTTTCAAGCATCGAGACAAGAGACATATTGTGCGTTGCCATCATGATGGTCGTACCTAGCTAATTGATTTTGGCAAGCAGTCTTACGATTTGTGAAGCAGTAGTTTCGTCAAGGTTTCCAGTTGGCTCATCTGCAAAAAGCACCTTTGGTGCGGTTGCTAAAGCGCGAGCAATACTTACTCTCTGCGCTTCTCCACCAGAAAGCTGACTTGGGAACACATTTCTTTTTTCAGGTAGTTGGATAAGCGCCAGTAGATCTGTAATTCTGGCGTCAATCTCATCTTTTGACTTCCCAATGATTTCAAGCCCTAACGCAATATTTTCGGCGACGGTTCGTTCAGGAAGAAGTTTGTAGTCTTGATAGATAACACCAACGGTGCGCCTGAGCTCCTGGACTTGTCCTCCACGTAGTTTTCCTACCTCTAGGTCTCCAACATGGATATCTCCTTCATCATGAACAGTCTGGCTCGTTAAAAGCCTCATGATCGTTGTTTTACCCGAACCAGATCGTCCAACAAGAAAGACAAAGTCACCTGGAAGTACAGAGAAACTCACATCAGAAAGCACTGTCTGATTTCCGTAGGTCTTGGTAACATTTTGAAAGAGAACCATTAGATATTCATCCTATCGGAAAATGAACAGAATGTGAAGGTTAGAAATACGAGAGAAAAGAGTAAGCCTAATCGAATTCTGTCATTGGAGGATCTTCCTCTCTTCTGCGCTCAAGAATTTGTGCCATTCTTTTAATTC
>CAZBKJ010000041.1:0-6623 GCA_964492495.1 uncultured Pseudomonadales bacterium | reverse complement strand
TACTGTGTTTGGTAAATTCAGAAAAAAACCTCCTTCAAAGAATTTCTATCTCTGAAACCGAGAAAGCCCGACTTGCTCTTGAAAAGAGCTCTGTTCCCTTTCATGAGATTAAAATTCCACTCAGTGAAAAAGAGAATCTGCTCATAAAAGCATTAGATACAAATACTGTTCAGGTGTGCAAAGAATGGCACGACCTATTACGCCCTGCCTTTTCAGAAGAAGAGAGCAATAAACTTCAAAAAGAGTTAGGAATTAAGAACAGTATTATCTTCCCTGTACGATATGGGAACAATACGATTGGAGCAATGATTTTTAGCATGAATAAAGATGAATCAGAAATGACAGCAGATGAAAGTGATTTACTCCATAACTTTACAGATGTAGTTGGCCTTGCCGTTCAGAATGCCTCTATTTATACAAATCTTCAGAAAACAAAAGAAGAATTAGAGAGAGCAAATATAGAACTTGAGAAACTTGATAATCTCAAAGACGAATTCCTCTCCATGGCAAGTCATGAACTCAAAAGTCCAATGAATGCTGTCAAAAACTATCTCTGGATGTCGCTGAATAAAGGGCTTGGGAATCCAGAAAAGCTCAAAGAATATCTAGGAGTGGCATACGAGCAAATCCAACGACTCACTGCCCTAGTAAATGATTTGTTAGATGTCTCAAGAATCGAAAGTGGACGGATTAAACTTGAAATTGTTCCCGTTGATGTGTCAAAGGCTATTAAAGAAATTTTTGATATTTATATGCCACAAGCCACCTCAAAAGGACTGTTACTTACAAGTGAAATTCCACCTGCGCTCATGGTTCAGGCAGATGATCAAAAAATTCGCGATGTCTTAACCAACTTTATTTCAAACGCAGTAAAGTACACCCCCAATGGCTCAATACGAATTACTTGTGAAGACAAGGGTGATGTCATGCGCATTTGCGTTATCGATTCAGGACTTGGAGTAAGCCCGCAAGACCAACAAAAATTATTTCAAAAATTTTCCCGTGTGAATACATCGTTCAAAGAACTCGCAGCTGTCGAAGGTACTGGGCTAGGTTTATACATCTGCAAACAGTTTGCCGAGCTTATGGGTGGAACGGTGGGAATGACTTCGGAAGTTGGAAAAGGGAGTACCTTCTGGGTTGAACTCAAGAAATAACTTGTCTTCGTAGTAATTTTTCATCCTGTAGTGTTTGTATTCTTTTAGCAGAAATACTGTTACTACTTTAACCAGTTCCCAGGATTTTGATTGACTCCACCTTGTCGAACCTCAAAGTGTAGATGTACACCAGTGGAACGGCCTGTGGTTCCCATTTGGCCAAGGACATCACCTCGGCGAACTGTTTGTCCTTCTTGGACTGAAACCACCGATAAATGGCCATACAGCGTCGAATATCCATTACCGTGATCGATGATCACTCTGTTTCCGTAGCCACTGTTATCTTTCCAGCCGGCGACGACAATTTTTCCACTGTCAGCAGCCAAGATTGGCCCTGCACCCTTGTTGGCAATATCAATTCCCTTGTGGTAGAACGCATACCCCTGGGTAATACGTCCAGAAGCAGGCCAGATAAACTGCCCGGTTGGGCTGACTGCTCCCGCATTTGGAGTGAGACGTCTGGCGACTGCTGGACGTGCCTGCTCTACCGGTGCTGGCTGAACTCCACCAGGAACAACTAAGAACTGTCCAACCTGCAGGCCGAACTCCTCATTGGTAAAGGTGTTAAAGGGATAGTCAACGATCGGCTGTGTTCCTGCACCACAGTCTTCCCCTTTTTCAATCAGTCCATAGGTTCGACCAATGGTACAAATCGTGTCGCCTTTTTTTACTTTATGTAAAATTCCGTCTGTTGGAAGAATTTTGATTTTCTGACCAGGTTTAATTGGATCTTTTTCACCAATGTTATTTAACCAAGTAATCGTACTCACCTCTTCGAGGTTATATTTCTTTGCAATTGACTGAAGGGTTTCTCCAGCTTGAACTTCATGCTCAAAGATCTCTCCACCTCTATAGCGAAATACGTCTTCTCCCTGAACAGTTACCAGGCCTTCCCCTCCGACTTCTTGTCCTGAGGATGTGAGTAGCACACCCGATGGCAATGTATCTTCACTACTTGCCTCCGCTGTTTGATTTTTCACTAACAAAGGGCCTAAGGTAATACCGATAAAAAGAGTAAGAAACAGCAGTGTGTGCAATACCGGACGAGCATACTTTCCACGTCGCTTGTACAAAAGATCCACGAAAATGTCTTTGATAAATTCAAACTTCGAGAACAAACGGTAGGCATGTTGTTTCAGATATGGCCGAAGGAATGCATTAAATGCACGCAAATCTGAAAGTAATCCAACTGATTGTTGAGTGTTTGCCATGAGATATGAAAATAGTACAAAAACGACACTGAATCAATGGTGAAAGCGATGAAAGAAACTCGAGTATCTTAGCCTTCTTTGAGTGATGCCAAGAATTCTTTATTACTCTTTGTCTTTTTCAAACGCTCAATGAGAATCTGTGTTCTCTCATCTTTCCCAAGCATATCAATCATGCGACGCATGGTGATCACACTTTGGTAATCGGATTGACTAAAGAGCAGATCTTCACGTCGGGTTCCGGACTTTTGGATATCGATTGCTGGATAGACACGTCGTTCATTGAGAGAGCGATCAAGCACAAGCTCCATGTTTCCCGTTCCCTTGAACTCTTCGTACACCAAGTCATCCATACGAGAACCGGTATCAACGAGTGCAGTTCCAAGGATGGTCAAACTTGCTCTCTTCTTTCCTTGTGGCGTATCAAACTCTTCGAAGTTACGTGCGGCTCCAAAGAATTTCTTTGGTGGATGCAGTGCAGCTGGGTCAAATCCACCAGAAAGCGTTCTTCCTGAAGTTGGAATTGCCAAGTTATATGCACGAGCAAGTCGAGTAATTGAGTCAAGTAAAATGACGACATCATAGCCAAGCTCCACCAAACGTTTTGCACGTTCAATAGCGAGCTCTCCGACACGCACTTGATCTTCTGCTGGTTCGTCAAAGTTACTTGCAGCAACTTCACCTTTTCCACCAGTAATGGTTTCAATATGTCTTCGAATATCTGTCACCTCTTCAGGGCGTTCTCCGATAAGAACCGCCATCAAGTGAACGCCTGGATAGTTTGCAGCAACACCGGTAGCAATCTCTTTTAAGATTGTGGTTTTTCCAGCCTTTGGAGGAGAAACAATCATTCCACGTTGCCCTTTTCCAATTGGCGCGACCAAATCAATTAAACGAGTTGAAAGAGGTTCGTTTCCTGTCTCTAACTTAAATTTTTCGTCTGGATACACAGGAGTAAGATGATGAAACTTTACGCGTTGTCCTAATTCTGTGGCAATGACACCGTTAATTGTTTCAACTTTTAAAAGCCCCCAGTAGCGTTCACTTTCCTTTGGGGCACGTGCTGGTCCTTCCACAATGTCTCCAGGTCGCAAACCGAAGCGACGAATTTGTGAGGTAGATATATATGCATCTCGATCAGATGGGGCAAAGTTTGCTCGAAGGACACCATGACCTTCAGTACTGGTATCAAGGACACCACGAATCATTTCTGAAGCAACTCCAGCGTCAGGAAGTACTCTTCCATCAACTTCTCCTCCAAATTCAATTGCGCGGTTCGGATCGACATGTCTGTTTGGGTTAAACTCCCCTACATCTCCATCTTCTGAAAGCGTGTCATCACGACGACTACGATTGCTATATCGTCTCGAGCCATTTGATGTCCCATAGGAGGAGCGACTGGATCGTGAACCATTTAATGAGGTTCTGCTATGAGATGGTTCAGATCGAACCGCTCGTGCTCGTGTAGAGACAAGAGGCTCAACAGCAGGAAGAGATTTACTTTCGGTTACGGCTTTGGGTGAACCAATAATATCGTTAATATTGACACCCGATTGGTTTGGGGATACTTGCGCGTCATCACTCATGGGAAGACTCCTTGTATAGGATAAAAGATATAGATAAAAATACAGCAAAAACTGGAAAGAAAAACAGTGAACTCATGAATCTTTGTTTTGAAAAACGACGTATGTACAAAATGTACACCTGATCTTTAAGAAGACAACAGTATTGTCTCATTCACCAATGCAATTGTCAAACAATCCAGGAGAAAAGGGAGACGCTTACTTTGCCTTTGCAACAACGACAAGGCGTTTCCATGTTGTGCCTGGAGGCCAACACGTTTGTAGTATCAGAGTATCCTCATCTGTCTGGGGTTCAAGAAAACTCACGTCGTTTGCCTCAACAATCTTCCGTTCCACCACCGAATAGTGAAACTCTTTATCCCAAAACCAAATATGGATGTCGTCACCGATAATCAGATCCTTCAAGCTATAAAACAGCGCGTTATATCTGGTAATATTCCAAGCTTCGTTGGTCGAGTGGCCAAAAATAAAAATTGTCTTGTTGGTTGTATTTGCCTCACCCGGGAGTCCGGTTCCTGCTGCATGAGCCACTCCCTTTTTTAACGCCAGTGAATACTCTTTTTCGTTTCCTGCATCCACATTTGCAATAACTTTTGAATCCACCCCAATTTTCGGAATACGAATTTGAAACTGACGCTCTGGATCTGGGTTGGCTACCGGTGTCGGCTTTGGCGTAGGAGTCGGACTTTTCATGAGGTTTTGAATACTACTCATATCCACAGCTTTTGGCGTCAATGAGTAGAGTAGTCGTTCCTTCCATGAATGAGCTTCAAGAGCTACCATTGGCCCAACGGTCAGTAACATCATCACGAGAGACCCTGCAATCATTAGTCTTGAGGCAAAATGAGAAACACGAAACCCGTCGGAAACTACATGTATCGTTGTAAGTGTGTCTCTCTTCCCTGCTATTTTTTCCTGGATTTTTGCAACCAGAGACAAAGCCTTATTTTGTAGAAAAGTAATTCTGTTGGACAAGCCAGTGACACTGATTCGTAGTAAACGCTGGTACGAGTTTTTCAGTCTCGAAGCGAACATCTTGAAGTCGTCTTTTTTCTCTGTAGAAAGAAGGAAAAGTAATCGAGTTCGCGCTATCAAAAGCGTCTGCAGTCTTGCTCGTATCGAAAGCACAATGAAAGGAGTCTTTTTGATCGTTCTTTGTACCGCATAGAGATATTCTTCAAACGACAAGATGAAACCATGCCGTATATTTGGGAGCACTACTTGATCAATAAGACCAGCTGTGTGTTCAGAGCGAAGTGATACATGAGACTGTGGAGGGATAACTATTTCCACTTTTGTTTTCTCAGCAGAAGAAGAGAATTCTGGAGTATTTTGAATAGTTTCCACTCTATTCTTCTCAAGAATGAGGTCTTTTTTTACAACTTTATCCGCAATTTCTTCAAACGCAAAGTTTCCTTGTGCCCAACGAATGATCGAAGGACTTTCTTGTAGCCCAGTTTCTTCACTCTTAATTGGTACATCGACATCACTCACTTCTCCACTCTGTGCAAACCCGGTAGTCTGCCCTCTGACCGGATCTGCACGAAAAGGAGAATCTTCCTGTATTTTCAAAGAAGTTTCACTCGTGTGTTCTACAGAATTGGATGTTGATTGCGGATGAGTAGAGTCAAGAAGTCCTGCCTTGGCAAGAATAGCTTGTGCGCCTGCTGAGAAATGTGGAGTAAGGAGTTCTTGGGATGGTGCGTTTACCTTCTCTTTTAGTGCTTGAGAAAAAGTCGGCACATCAGAAAGACCCCGCTGACTGCGATCAAAGATAACAACAGAAACTGGAAGTGGACCAGATTGGGTAGACATAGGGCAGTATGTCAGTAAAGAGGAGATGTCACTGGGCTTTTCACCCTAGTACCAACTCCTCAACGAACAAATTGTTTTAGAGTCCTTTTCTCTTCAGCATCATTCCAATGGCGTACATTCCAATTGAGCCAAAGGTTCCAACAAAGAGTCCTGCTCCGGTTTTTGGAAGGCTTGGGGTTGTGGTTGTCCCTAATACTTGAGGCTTCCCTTTCCAGTTTCCAAAGACCATGAGTTGGTTTTCATTTTTCCGAATAGTAATCGTTACTTCTGTTGGTGTTGTTGCTGTCCAACCACTCTGTGATTTCTCACGAATACGAACTTGCGTTCCTTCTGGAAGGTTGACAACACCACCTTCTCCGAGGCGATCTGTAGACGTTTCGTACTCACGCCATACATTATCGGCATTCTGATCCCATTCAAACTTCCATGTCATTCCCTTTTCAGTGTTGTTTTGGTGTCCATCGCCGTTCTCGTCGTGGTATTTGCGGATGAGAAATCCACCACTTTTTCGAGTATCACAGGTGTTACTACCTGGGTTATCTGGATGACGACAATAACTCTTATCTCCGTCTTTGTGACAGATGAGTCCTGAAGAGCAACTTGCGTTGCTTGTACACTCTTGATTACAAGTCAAAGGTGTTGGGGTAGGACTTGGAGTACTTGTAGGTGTTGCCGTAGGCGTACTGGTTGGCGTAGCCGTTGGTGTTGCTGTTGGTGTCGCTGTTGGTGTCGCTGTTGGTGTCGCTGTTGGTGTCGCTGTAGGTGTTGCTGTAGGCGTTGCTGTAGGTGTACTGGTTGGCGTAGCCGTTGGTGTAGCTGTAGGTGTCGCTGTATGTGTAGCTGTAGGCGTACTGTTTTGC
>CAZBKJ010000040.1:0-7674 GCA_964492495.1 uncultured Pseudomonadales bacterium | reverse complement strand
ATCCTCAGGTGTGCTTGCTCTGTGAACTGCTTGCTGAGCATAGATTGCGGGTCCATATGCATGGGACGGAACATGTGCCGTTGCCACAGCCTGACCTGCAGCACGAGCCGCAGAGCGGGCAGGGGTGTCTTCACCAATGTCTCGGGCTGCCGCATGAGAATCAAGTGAGGCTTTGCGAATGACTGCCATGTGAAAGACTCCGGTATCGATCCACTCCCGAAGTGTTTGTAGTGCAATTCGTGGACGATGATCCTGTGGGTAGAGATCTTCAAAAAAATGCATCACACGTTCTGCACAGTCTATCGCCCAGACACCTAACGTTTTATGATCGGTCTTTGCTACAAGATCAAGCAGTTCTTCGTCTTTGCGCGCGATGGAGAATTTGGATTTTTTTAGTGGATGTGAGCTAGCCATAACTGAGCCAATTCTACACCCCCTTTCCGTTGTCAATTTGAGAATTTGCTCGTGTAAAAGTAATGACAAACGGATATCTTGGGAATATAATTCCAAATCTATGAGTGAACAAAACAAGCGTATTGCAGAAGAAATGAGACAAGCCAGTTATTATTCTTTTCCATTATCACCTGGAACGATGGAAGGACACTATAATGTTGCTGATCTCTACTGGCATTTTCGACAACCACTCATACTCGGAAAAACCATCGAGCAAATTTTTGAAACGAATGACCCTAAACCAATTAAGTTGGTAGTCCCTCAAGGGCATACATCTCTCACGTACACTGATGGAGTAAATAATACCGTCTGGGAACGGTTCATATCGAACGCTTTCATTTCTCATCCTAAAATTGACCCCGTGGAAAAGGTGAGAGGGCTTATCACCGTAAATGCTTCCTCAGACGTAAAAAATTTTGAAAAAAGGCTTGCAGGTGAAAAATCAAAAATTGCATTGGGAGGAATAGCCCCAAGTCTCCTGCGTGCGTTTGTCTTTGAAGAAAAATTTCCTCTAAATGACAATGCTTTCTTTTGTTGGCTTTTTTCCCATATGGCAGAACAAATTGTAGGAGCTCATCACGGAAAATTCAAAGAATCCTGGAGTTCAGGTCTACAAGGGTTAGTACTGATGTGGAATGCGAAATTTCCAAATGATCCGTTTATTCCTGATTCAAAGGTAGTAGATAAGTAATTTCACGACTTCAAATGCAGATTCCATGTGGGAAAAGTGTGTTTACCTTCGTGACTGGAAATACTCGAACAATCTTTGCGCATGATGAAAGGCGATTTCGATTTCAGGAAGATCATTCTCTGACACATAGATAATAGCTTCTATCTCGTTTGGCTCCAAAACGAGTTCTCCTGTAGCAATTCCGACAAAATAGTACGCTACCCAACTGTCAGCAGTGTCAGGGCTTTGTTCAATTATTTCTAGATAAGGAGTTGATGGAGTTGGCTGAAAATCTAATCCAATTTCTTCTTTTACCTCTCGATAAACTGCCTCAGATGGGGTCTCTCCTTCTTCTAGTTTACCTCCAACCAGTGCATATAGTCCTGCACCAACACCCCGTGCTCTTTTACCAAGAAGTACATTTCCATGTTCGTCTGTAATAATTGCTCGTGAGACTTCTTTCATGTGTGTTTGAATAAATTTTTTGTAACTTTGGAGCGGGTAAAGGGAATCTCCGACTCACTCGACTTTCAGTCGGGCTCGCTGGATTGCCCACGTCACCTCATCGGTGACTTGGTGGAAGAACCCGGTTGGCTTGATAACCCTAATCACCCCTTCACAAAAAGCTATGCACAATGTGCATACTTTTTCGTGAGCGGGTAAAGGGAATCGAACCCTCTTCTACTCCTTGGGAAGGAGTCATTCTACCAGTGAACTATACCCGCGACTAAATCGTAGTATACCAAAAGGAGACAGATCTACGACCCGTCTCCTTTGTATTTTTACCTGCCAACCTATTTTCCAATTTGTGGAAGAGAAAGTTCTTGTCCTGGGATAATGATGCCTGGATTTCCACCGACTTTTTCACGGTTTTCACGATAGATCTCAGTCCATTTGTATCCATCACCATATTGATCAACTGCGATTGTCCACAGTGAGTCGCCAGCCTTCACGGTGTACGATCCTGATGTTGGGGTCTTTGTTGGTGTTTCTGGTGTCGATGGATTCACATGAATCACAGGAGTTGGTGCCAGTGTACTTGTAGCTACTGGTGTACGAGTCGCTTCAGGTGCGGCGGTTGCGGTATCTTCTGGGGAACTTGATGCCATCGCGACCGGACTTGCACTTGGACTGATTGAGGGGAGGACGAGCTCTTGTCCCTCAGTCAATGTATAGGGGGCAGAGAGATTATTGGCTTTGGCGATCTCTGTCCACATGTATCCATCGCTATACACTTCTTCTGCGATGTTCCAGAGTCCTTCTCCTGCTTTGACTGTGTACGCAGTTGGACTTGGGGAAGACATGAGGTTTTCAATATCGGTCATGTCGCCAGAATCTGAAATGGTGGGAGCGTTTTGGGAATCACGGCGAATGAATAAAAATAAGGCGAGTGCAAGAACAATCACCACCACAACACCTAAAAGTGTTGAGAGTTCAGATTCGTACTGCTGTACCTTTTCTACCCAAGTTGTTTGTTTTGCCATAAGACCTCTCTTTTGCCCTTTAGATCAGAGCATACGCGTGTAGTATTTGGTTAATATCTGGGGCAGCAGATTGTTACTCAACGTACGAAAGTTTTTTCAAAGTGTCAAGAGGCGAATAGAATAACAAGTACAAAAAGAAAGTTTCAACACCTGCGACAAAGTCTCTCTCAGTTGAATAATTTGTCTTCTTGTCTGATTATTATTACGCCCCCACACTCATCGCTTCTTGACTGAGACTTCTTATTTTTTTTGGGTTTTGGTTGTGAGCCTCCAAGCGGTGCTATAGTGACCACAAGAGAGAAGGTCACTTATGAAAAAGTTTGATTCGTATTTTGATACACCTGCTGGGGAAGATGAAGAAATTTCCAATTCGTTTCGAGGTAAAAAAGGAAACACACACATTCATCACATACTTCCAAAAGATGGTAAACATTACAGCAAATCCTTTGGATATGAATGGAATAATTTTGAAGATACGCAGATTGACCGCCAGAATGGAACCAAAGCTACACTCAAGCACTTAGAGATGATGCTAAAAAAACCCATAAAGACCTTGCTGGGTAAAACCATCTTGGAAGTGGGCTCAGGGGCAGGGCGATATACGGATTATTTTGTGGACTACGCAAAAGAAGTCGTCACGGTTGACCCAAGTTCAGCCATCTATTCCAATGCCGCTTTGGGAGCACCAAACCTGCTTGCCGTACATGGCGATTTATTTGATCTTTCTGTCAAAAAAGGTGTGTTTGATATCGTCTATTGTCGTGGTGTCATCCAGCATACGTATAACCCGCAATTAGCCATCTGGCAGTTGTATTCGTATGTCAAAGAAGGTGGAGATGTTATCTTTGATGTCTATGCGAAAAGCTGGCGAAATTTTTTCTATACGTATTACTACTTTCGACCATTTACCAAAAAACTCAACAGAGAGACTTTTCACAATTTTCTAAAAAGAGTGATCCCTCCACTTTTGTGGTTTAAGATGAATATCCTGAATCGACTGTTCCCGAATATTCGATACATCAAAGATATTCCAGATATTATCCTCCCGATCTTTGACTACTCTCGACTCATGCCTGGCATGACTTTCAAAGCCAATGTCGAATGGGCGATATTAAACTGCTTGGACGCATACACTCCAGAATACGATACACCCCTCACCTGGAATGAAATCATGGGCGTTATTTCCCACCTTCCTAATCATAAAGTTGTGTTTGCGGATCAGGATATGTTTCGGTTTCGGATTCAGAAGTTAAAAAGGTAGGGTTCTTCGTTCACACGATTCAACCTCCTGAAGACATAAAAAAAGGACCACACACGTTGTGTGCAGTCCTTTTTTTGCGCTCCCGACCGGATTCGAACCGGTGATTTACTCCGTGACAGGGAGTCGTCATAGACCGCTAGACCACGGGAGCCACTAGCTATTACTAGAGGAATATTTTACCATCACGCCAAGGATCAAGCAATTGGAAACAACCCCTCACCTGGAGATCTTGGTTGATCTGAGGGAACATGCACTGAAATCATATCCCCCTCCACACTTACTGAAATTCCCCTTAACTGGGAGAAGGCGGTTCCCATCTCTCTTAGAAGTGCCGACCCCACAATCCTCAAATGAGCTGGTTTTGTTGAATCAAATTGTACTTTTTCAGAACGGGCTATCGCCTGAAATTTCTTCGAAGCCTCTTCAATATCAAATTTATAGGTAGTTCCTTCATGACCGATAGGCATAGAGCCTCCTTTTTTGCGATGTTATCATTGGAGTATACTTGATACAATGAGTGTCATGTTGAACATAACAATTGCCGACAGAAAAGAAATCTCGGCAAAGATTATGGATCTGGGAAATCTTACCTTTGCGGCGGTAACATAAGGCCAGGCTTTTTCTGAAGAAGTGTTCAATATCCTGATTGGCATACTTGGAATACTTGCCTGGGTTACTTTTTACAGCCTGGCGTTATTCGTCAAAAAAGGAGGCAAGCTATGGAAAACCAGTTAGGAATTGTCATCACTTTGATTGGTATGATCATCACGGTTGGTTTTTTTGCTTTCGCTATCACTAGGAAAAGTAAATAGTTTATATAGTTCTCTTCACTATGAAGAGGAAAGGATGGACGTATGGGAGGATTTTTAATTCCGGTTGTAATTATCGTTGCGGTACTGTTGTACGTTGCGAGTGTCTATAACTCGTTTCAGACAACTGATACCCGTATTGACGCTGCAATCCAAGAAATTGGTAACCAACTCAAGAGGCAAGCAAGTTTGATTCCAAACCTCGAATCAAGTGTCAAAGGCTATATGAAGCATGAAAAAGATGTCTTCAAGATGCTGACAGATGCGAGGAAGAGTGTCGAGAATGCCTCAATGAGTGATGGGAAATCTCTTGACAAAGTGGAAGCACAACTTTCAAACTTGGCAAGTCGCATGCAGATCTTGGTCGAAAGTAACCCACAGATCCAGGCGGATAGCACGGTGAATAACTTCATGGCAGAGCTTCGAGATACAGCAGATAAGCTCATGTACTCACGCCGAGCAGTCATTGATTTGTCACAACAGTACAATCAGATGCTGGTTACTGTTCCAAGTAGCTTTATTGGCAAGATGTTTGGCTTTACCAAGAAAGCAGGACTCGCGACTCCAATGAGTGGAGCACATGTCTCTGTTTCTGAAGCTGAAACTCATGATCCAAAAGTGAGTTTGTAATACTATGCCTTCAGCAGAAAAGCCAGAACAGTTGAAGCGGTCAGTGCCGTGGTTTATTATCTTTTCCTCAAAGAAAACGGTATGTATCGCGATAGAAAACCGGATTTCAGCTGAGTCCGAGAAGGATACAACTCTTGAGCGGTTCAAAACCAGCTATGTTCAAACAAAAAGAGATGCTCAGTCGATGATTGAGCTACTCAAAGCGAGTACGTACAACAGGCACATTATCGCGATGATTGATACCAATTTTGGATTAGCTGAGCCTGGAGATTTGAAAAGAGAAGACCCAGAAAAAAATGACTATCGTCCCGTATCAAGTTCAATCAGTCTTCAGAGGACTCTTGAGAAAGAACTAGGTGACAAAATATCCATAATCCAGATTGATACGAAGAGTGGATATCCAGATATGTCTACATTTTCGGAGGCAATTGGAAAAATAATACGAGAGTGAAATCTACATCGACAGAAGAATATAGGAACAAATCATGAATTTTTACGACCAAATTGACAGCAACAAACGAAAATCCTGGCTCATCATGGGATTGTTTATTGCGTTCATCACTGTCGCTGTGTACTGCATGGTGCGTGGATTTGGATTTGAGCCCTCACTTGTACCTATCGCTTTGATCGCTTCTGGGGCAATGAGTTTTACGAGCTATTATTTTTCTGACCGCATCATCCTCACACTCTCGGGTGCACGACCGGCTGATCGAAAAACTGATTTCACGTTTTACACGGTCACGGAAAACTTGTGTTTGGCTGCGCAAATGCCAATGCCAAAACTCTACGTGATTGAGGATACCGCAATGAATGCATTTGCTACCGGCAGAGATCCTGAGCATGCGGTCGTCTGTGCCACCACCGGTATCCTTGACAGACTCAATCGCACCGAGCTTGAAGGCGTGATCGCTCACGAACTCTCACACATCAGAAACTATGACATCAGACTCATGTCCATCGTGACCATCCTGGTTGGGCTTGTGGCTCTGCTTGCTGATTGGTTCTTGCGTATGTCGTACTGGGGTGGGGGACGAAAGCGCTCAAATGATGATGATAATGGCGGTAGTCAGATCCAGATGATCTTTTTTGTCGTTGGTCTACTTTTTGCTTTCCTCTCGCCTATCATCGCTCAGCTCATCCAGCTTGCGATCTCTCGAAACCGAGAGTTTTTGGCTGATGCATCGGGTGCAGGCTTAACCAAATATCCAGAAGGACTTGCAAAGGCTTTAGAAAAACTTGGCAGTGACCGGGAACCGTTGGAAGCTGCAAACAAAGCGACAGCCCATCTCTACATCCACAGCCCGTTCTATACAGATACACCAAAGTCTAATTTCTCTGGCGGGTCGGTAGGTTGGTTTTCAGGACTTTTCTCGACACATCCTCCCATTGAGGATCGAATCAAAAAGCTGCGCGGGAAATAATTCTTTTTTCCTTCTTGGATAATTGCCTCCTGACCTCTAGAATATAGAGCTGTATGTCCACCATTTCGACCGCGACTGTTGCCCACATAGGAAAACTTGCAAATATTCCTGTCTCCAGTGATGAAGAGAAAAAACTTGCGAGTGGGTTTACCACGACACTCCTTGTGGTTGATTCCCTCAATAGCGTGAATACAACGGGAGTAGAACCAACGCACCAGATCACTGGTCTTGAAAATATTCTTCGTGAGGACTTGGTTGATACAACTCGAATGTTTTCACAAGAAGAAGCACTCAGTAATGCCAAACGCACTCACAATGGATATATTGTTGTCGATCAACTCATCGGGGAATAACACGACCTATGCTACGAAACCTGACATTAAAAAACTACATCAAAAAAGTCCAGTCAAAAGAAATTTCTCCGACTGATGTGATCAGTGAGCTTGAAAATGCCATTGAAGTCGAAAATCCTAAATACAATATCTATCTTGCCAAAAACACAGATGCAAGAACACAGGCAGAGGACAGAAAGGGTGATCCGCTTGCAGGGGCTCCGATCGCTGTCAAAGATAATTTTTTGACAAAAGGCATAGAGACAACGGCAAGTTCAAATGTCTTGAAAAACTTCATCCCTCCCTACGAATCGACAGTCACAAACAGAATGCACAAAGCCGGGGGAGTAACCCTTGGAAAAACAAACCTTGATGCATTTGCACACGGAAGTAGTACCGAAACTTCAGATTTTGGCCCGACAAAAAACCCTCGCAACCCCGAACATCTTCCAGGTGGATCATCTGGTGGAACCGCAGCAGCGATTGCCGCTGATCTGTGTATTGCAGGCATTGGATCAGAGACTGCAGGATCAATCAGACAACCTTCTGCATGGTGTGGAACTGTAGGGATCAAACCAACGTACGGACGATGTAGTCGCTATGGTGTCGTTGCC
>CAZBKJ010000039.1:0-8175 GCA_964492495.1 uncultured Pseudomonadales bacterium | reverse complement strand
GGACGTGGGAATAGATGCAAGCGAGGTGAAAAGAGCTATTGATCGACTACTGATCGCAAAAGAAAACGATGAAACTATTGTGATCTATGGAGACTATGATGCGGATGGAGTTTGTGCCACGACGGTACTTTGGGAAACGCTGTATAGAGGTGGGTGGAAAGCAACACCCTTTATCCCACATCGAGAAAAACATGGCTATGGACTGTCACAAAAAGGAGTCGATGAGATTTTGGAAAAAGGGAAGCCAGCGATTGTAATCTCTGTAGACAACGGAATAGTGGCGCATGCACAATGGCAGCGACTCAAAGACTTGGGAGTCTTTACCATACTGACAGATCATCATGAGCCTGATGAAAAAAAATCTCCAGCGGATGTGATGATTCACACAACGATGCTCTGCGGAACCACCGTCGCATGGATGTTTGCTCGGGAAATCGCGGGAAATTCCAAAATCCAAGTTCCAAATTTCAAAATTGAAGAGATGCTGGATCTATGTGCGGTTGCAACGATTGCAGATCAGGTTCCACTGATTGGGGCAAACCGTTCGTTTGCCAAGTATGGACTGGTCGAACTGAATCAAACCAAACGACTTGGATTACAACTCCTCATTGAATCCGCGGGGTTAACACTAGGAGAAATTGATACATATAGTGTCAATTTCGGGATCGCACCCCGAATCAATGCGATGGGCAGGCTTGAGTCTGCGTTAGATGCACTACGTGCTTTGTGTACACGGAAAAAAGACAAAGCGGTAGAACTTATCAGTAAAATCCAAGATACCAATCGCAGTCGTCAGGAATTAACAGAAGAACTACTTCAAAAAGCGATGCTACGAGCTGATGAGTGGAAAGATGAACATATCATCATCATCGATGACGCAGATTTCCATGAAGGGGTCATTGGACTTATTGCAAGTAAACTCACGGAAACTTTTTTTAAGCCAACGATCGCACTCTCAGTCGGCCCTCTGACGGCTAAAGGATCAGCACGAAGTATAAAAGGAGTGCACATTACCAGCTTACTTCGAGAGTTCCGATCTGAGTTTTTGCTTGAAGTGGGTGGACATCCAATGGCAGCAGGCTTGAAGATCGAAACAGTAAAAATAGAGAGCTTCAAAAAAAGCATGTATCTTCGGGCAAGAGAGTTGATACAACTTACACAGATGGAGCCAGTTCTTGATGTTGATTGTGTTCTCCCCTGTGAGTTGATTGATTTTGAAACGACGGAAGGAATTCAAAACCTTGCGCCTTTTGGGAGTGGCAACAGAGAACCACTGTTTGTGTTTGAAAACTTAACGATTCTTGATGCGAAGCTTGTGGGAAAAGAAGGAAAACATCTCAAACTTGTACTTCATTGTCCACCAAAAAATAGCGAACGTAAAACTCTCGATGCTATTGCTTTTGGCAAAGGAAATCAGATCGAATCACTCTCTATGGGGCAAGAGCTTTCCATCGTGGGAAACTTAAGTGTGAACGAGTGGAAGGGGAGAAAGTCACTACAAATTATGGTGAAGGATTTTCACTGATTAAACTCTTGTATTGTTGTTATTAACGGACTCATGAATTTTCTTGTCAATTAAGTAAGAAATTTCTTTTTGAAAATAAAATTTATCATAAAGAATTGGTAACACTCCCAATACGTGGTCTTGAATTTTATCATTTGGATCAAATTCATCAACAAATTTTTGTGGGTCTCTCAGCGCCGAAATGAGTGCAAGAACAAACTCAGGATCTTTTTTAATATGATCTGAACTTTCTAGGAGTTTTATATAATTTTCAATTGCTGTTTCTTTCATAGAAATTACATACGGTGGGTTTTCACCCACCGTACTTTTAGAATTTACAATTCAATTAATTGTTTCTTCTGTAGAGAATAATTGAGCTAACTCATTAAAATCTTCAGAGGTGTAAGCTAATGCTACAGTTGGACAGATTTCGTAAATTATTGCCAATTGTTCTAAATTCGTGAAATCAATTTGTATTTGTGGATTATCTGAATGCACCATATTTTCAATCATCATCCTCTCCGCTTTTACTACTTCTGTTGAAAGTGCCATATGGCCTCCTTTTTGTTTATATTAATAACGTCTTCTTTCGTCTGGATGCCCACCAAATTGTTTTCTAACACCTGAGTTTGAGAATGCTTCTCTGGGATCATCATTAAATTGAGACAATACTTGCATAAACGACTCTGATGGAGCCTGGCAATACAGTACGCCATCATCAGTAGGGATTGCTTCCCATCGTGTACGGACACATTCACCATCTCGGATGGTATGGATTTTTTGAAGTAAGACTCCATTTTGATCATAAGCAAATATATCCGGGTCACTTGGATGTACCTGAGAGAGATCTCTCCAATGTGGGTTTCTATATGCTTCCATACATAAAAAAACCCCGCTTGTTTGGAGCGGGGTTTGTGGTTTCTAATTAATGTTTCTCTTACTCCACAAATACCCCCGCCCGATCACGGACGAGAAGGAATTGAATGGCAATAAGATGTGCTTTGTTCATAGAACAGGATCAATTATAGCACAAAGGCTATGTTGTCAAGATTTCTTCCTGGCAGTACAATACAAAAAGATACATTTGTCTGCGCTTGAATTTGGGGTGACGCCCAGATGAGTAGACACGGGTAAGCCCGAGAACGCTGGAGAGAAAAAAATGAGGTGGTACCACGCATAAAGCGTCCTTATATGGATTGCATGGCGTGGTTTTTTTTATGAAAAAAATAATAACAATTGGTTCTAGTGTCAGTTTTTATAAAGATGTAGCGGATATTCGCCAAAAACTCCTTGCTCATGGTTTTGATGTACTAGTTCCTGATGTAGTTACAGAGATGGAAGAAAGTGGCAGTTACGATGAAAGTGCACAAAGAGAGCGGTATGAGAAGTATTCACCGGAAATGAAAAGAAGAGTAATTACGTACTTATTTGAAAAAATAGAAAAAAGTGATGCATTTTTAGTAGTAAACAACGAAAAACATGGTTTGAAGGGATATATTGGACCAAACGTGTTAATGGAAATTGCTGTAGCAGTTTATTTGGGAAAACAGATTTTCATATTAAATGAAATGGATGACAAAATACCTTCATACAAAGAAGTTATTGGAATTCAACCTGTTTTTTTGAATTCTAATTTATCAATGATACTGTCATTTTTACAAAAGGAGACTCTATGAAACGAACGATGATTCTTGAAGCAGTCAATGAAATTGGCAAAGAAGTTACTCTTCAGGGATGGGTAGATACCAAAAGAGATCATGGAAAATTGACGTTTATTGATCTTCGGGACAGAACGGGAATCATCCAGTGCGTGGGGTATCAAATGATGGGAGAACTCAGTAGTGAATCGGTCGTAGAAATCACCGGTACTATCAAAGCACGTGGAGAAAAGTACATTAACAAAGAACTTCCAACAGGAACGATAGAAATAGAGGTCAAAGAGTATACCGTGCTTGGAAAAGCATCGGAACTTCCCATTCACGTTGATGGCGATGGATTAGAGATCAATGAAGAACATCGATTGAAGTATCGGTATCTTGATATGCGCCGAACTCGTATGGCAAAGACGATGCGACTTCGTTCTGCGTACTTTCACGCGATTCGCGAGGCTCTTATGAGCCGAGAATTCTGTGAAGTAGAAACACCAATTCTTTCCAAAGCAACGATGGAAGGAGCTCGAGATTTTTTGGTTCCTTCACGTTTTCAGCCAGGAAAATTCTATGCACTTCCGCAAAGTCCTCAACAGTATAAACAACTGCTGATGGTTGCAGGGATCGAGCGATACTTTCAACTTGCTCGATGTTTTCGGGATGAAGATCTGCGAGCAGACAGAGGGTTTGAGTTTACTCAACTTGATTTGGAGATGAGTTTTGTAGAACGTGACGACGTCATTCATACCGTTGAAGATGTGGTCAAGGAAGCGGTGAAAAAAGTAGGTGGAAAACTGCAAAAAGACACATTCCCTGTCTATACCTACAAAGAAGCTATTGAGAAGTTTGGAGCTGATAAGTTTGATCTGCGATCAGAGGAAGAGAAAAAAGATGGAACGCTCGCTTTTGCTTGGGTGGTTGATTTCCCGATGTTTAAGAAAGTAGATAAGGGTGATGCTGCCGAAGTTCGTGATGGAAAAAGCGGATGGACATTCACGCACAATCCATTTAGTAGTCCAAAACCAGAACACATCCAGTGGCATCTGGAAGGAAAGAACGTTGATCAAATTCTTACAACACAGTATGACCTAGTGTGTAATGGATACGAAGCGGGAGGAGGCAGTGTAAGAGCTCATGATCCTGCAGTACTGAAAGCGACCTACAAAATCATGGGGTACTCTGAAGAAGAAACACAAAAAAGTATTGGGCACATGCTTGAAGCATTTTCCTACGGCGCACCTCCACATGGGGGAATTGCACTTGGGCTAGATCGCCATGTCATGCTTCTGGCTGGACAAAATGCACTCAAAGAAGCTATTCCATTTCCGATGACTTCAACAGGAAGAACGTCTGTGATGGAAGCTCCAATGGAGGTCAGTGAAGCACAGCTCAAAGAACTCGGTTTACGATCTATAGAAGTGAAATAATTATTTTTCTGTATGGATCTTGTATCACGGTTTTATTCTCGTGAAGATTTTCATCAATCGCTTTCACATGCAAAAGTCATGGAGCGGATTGGATGGAGTAGTATCCCGATTGGAGAAAGTAGATTGGCGGTTCGAAGTCTTGGCCCTGTATCGCTGGCAAAAATGCAACGATCACACGTCATTGATTTTCCAAAACTTCTTTCGATGCGGAAAAAACTCAAGTTTGTTCAGCTCGTTATCGAACCAGCAATCACTGGGGAGTTTGTCACAAGTACTGGAAAAGTACCGTTCTCATTTGCATCAAAAGCCCAATCACAGGAGGCAGTACAGATTTTTTCGGCACATGGTTTTTTTATAGGTGATATTCATTTTGCTCACAGTAAGACAGCGATCCTTGATCTGACACCATCGCTCTTGCAAATTCAGCACAATTTTCCGAGTAAAACGAGGTATAACGTTACTGTCTCTTTGCGAAAACGCAATGTATACACAATCACTTCGTTTTCATCGCTCTCACAAAAGAATACAGAAGCATTTTTCACGCTTCATGATGAATGGTCAAAAGAACGAAAGATCTTTGGATTTTCAAACGATTTTTTGCGTACAGTAATTTCCTCGTTCCTGACTGAAGGTTTTGTTCTAACGTGTAAAACAGATGGAGTTTTATCTGGAGTGATGCTTGTGTTGATTCATGATCGTATCGCATATTATTTCTATACATTCACAAGCCAAATGGGAAGAAAGTTCCATGTTCCAACTGGCCTGACATATACAGCGATCAAGCTTGCAAAAGAACAGGGAGCTGATATCTTTGATTTTTGCTCGATGTATGATGAGCGATATCCAAAAGAATATCCAAGATGGAAAGGATTCTCTCAATTTAAGTCTCGATTCTTACCAATTGATATCTATTATCCACCGACATTTGTGCGTCGGATTCTATAAGAAGGTATACTACTATTTCTATGTTTTCCGAAATCTTCTCTCTCATCCTTTCTACCTTTCTCTTTTGGCACACAACACTCTATCATCCACAATTTCCGCACATTCCAACTCTTGAAAATCTTGAAGCACTCCCACCCATCACGCTGACAATCCCAAAGGCAAAAGCCGCGAGCGATCCAGCGATACTTTCACAAGCATATATCGTCATGAATCAACAATCTGGACAAATTCTCATAGAGAAGAACGCTGATCTCCCACTCTATCCCGCTTCGACCACAAAAATCATGACAGCACTCATAGTACTAGAAAATCTTGATCTTGATCAGGTTGCGAGTGTAAGTGGCTCTCTTTCCAGTGATGGAAGCCATATGGGGCTTGTAGCGGGCGAGAAGATACTGGTTCGAGACTTACTTCGTGGAATACTTATTCAATCTGCAAATGACGCAGCCATGGTACTTGCGGATACTTTTCCTGGAGGGGAGGAAGCATTTTTGCTAGAAATGAATCAGCGAGCAGATCAGCTTCATCTGCAAAATACGCATTTTATGAATGTTGTTGGATATTCGCAGGAGGGACACTACACAACCGTTCGTGATCTAGTGATACTTTCCCAGATTGCGATGCAAAACCCAACGTTTGCACAAATGGTCAAAGAACGGCAAGCCACCGTGTATGACACACAAGGAAAGTTTGTGCATACACTCCGTACGACAAATGTATTACTTGGCACCGTACCAGGAATTGAAGGGATCAAAACAGGATGGACTGAACAAAGTGGTGAATGTTTGGTAGCACAAGCTACACGAGGGGATCAAACTATTATCACTGCTGTGCTTGGAAGTCCGAATCGTTTTGCAGAGACAACGCAACTTTTTTCGTGGGCGTTTGGGAATTTTACGACAGAGACAAAGTCCTTTGATGATTGGATGAAGACACTCTAAAAAATTTACTGTGTGATCCACGTAGAATCAATTGCAGGCACGTATCCAACGTATCCACCGTCTCCTTCAAGAACGTAAATTGGTTGCATATACTGCTGCTGTTTCCCGCTGTCATAGTATGCAAGATAAATATTGCGGATCACGATATCAGTTTGATCTGGAGCAAGAGCAGCTACATATCCATTGCCTGAAGAGAGTACTTCGAACGCTTGAGAAGGTGTAATAATTGGGTACGTATGAACGACCTCGTAATCGACGGGAAGGTAATTATAGATAAGTGATACGAGTTGTTGTGATCGGTCGGAGTTTCCGCTAATGACCGCACGTATCGTTCCCTGTGATGGCTTTTCCGTGAGTACTTTGAACTGACTGTTTATATCGGTTCGGAAAATATTGACCTCCAAGAAATCTGATTCAGAAAAACTTACCGTATTGGTAAACCCATCGGTATCAGCCCGGAGGTAACTTACCTTTGCGCTTCCAGTAGCGATATCTTTGGACAGGAGCCCTACAGAAGAGAGAAGTTGCCTTGTCGTACTAATTGCATCATCCTCATTTGGTAAACGATTTTGTTGTAGGAAGTTTGGATCTGATTGCCAATCAACACGAAGTGCGAATGTACCTGTCACGATATTGTAATCAAGGACTCCTGGGATAGGTGTTGTTCGTCTCCATCGATAGACTTCATCGCTAATGCGATCTGGTTCAAATAAAAATCCGAGTGTTTTTGCTTGCTCTCCAGCTCTTTCCAGTGCGAGGAGATTTGCTCGTTTGGATGGCTGGAAAAAAACTCGAGCCCTGTCTGAGAACGGTCGCAACCGTTGACTTGTCATATCGAGTTTGTACGTCAGGGTTGGGTTTTCCTGCTCTGAAAAGACAAGCTTTGGAAGAATTCCGAAGCCAACGGTTGGAGGAGGAGGGGGTTCGGGGTGAGTTGCCTTCCAGTACGCGACGGCAGCCTCAAGGAATACTCGGCCTACAATCAGGGTGAGAAGGCCAAAACCACCAAATAAAATGATTTTGCGCATGGCAAAGGCGGCTTGCGTAAGGGTCGTTGGTTTGGCTTTTTGATTTGCCATATGAATAGTATATAGCGAAAATGTATAATTGCGCTATGGTTCGAACTCGTATTGCCCCATCACCCACAGGTATTGCCCATATCGGCACTGCGTATTATGCAATCTACAACTACGCTTTTGCAAAGCAACATGGCGGTGAGTTTATTGTGCGAATCGAGGATACGGACAGAAGTCGCTTTGTAGAGGGAGCTGAAGATGTTATTTATGATGCACTCCAATGGATTGGCATTCCGTATAGCGAAGCTCCAAATATTGGGGGACAGTACGGACCGTACCGACAATCAGAACGACTACCGATCTACAAAAAATATGCCAGCGAACTTATAGAAAAAGGACATGCGTATTATTGTTTTTGCTCATCAGAGACGCTAACAAAAATGCGTGAAGAACAGCAGGCTCGAAAAGAAATCCCGAGGTATGATCGCCGATGCCGTGCTATTCCTTTAGAGGAAGCAAAGGCAAGAGTAGAGAATGGTGAGAGTCATGTCATTCGTATGAAGATTCCCGACAAAGAACTTATATCTTGGGAAGACCTCGTGAGAGGTCACATTGAGTTTTCTTCTGATATTTTAGATGATCAAGTCATCATAAAATCTGACGGCTTTCCAACCTATCACTTGGCAGTCGTAG
>CAZBKJ010000038.1:0-8441 GCA_964492495.1 uncultured Pseudomonadales bacterium | reverse complement strand
TATTGCTTATGTTTAACACCTCAAAAGAAACCTATTTTTTGATACACAACTGTTGAAAGAATTGACACAGCTACCAATAATTCCTGCAAACGTTTGCTATACTTATTGAATATACAGATCGTAAAAGGAAGCTAGTATGCAAAAAATAACACCGAATTTGTGGTTTGCAGGGAATGCAAGTGAGGCCGTTGATTTTTATGTTTCAGTCTTTAAGGAAAGCAAAATTATTAGTACCACCTATTATCCAACAGAAGGTTTGGCCGATTTTCAGAAAGCTTTTGCTGGGAAAGTACTAACAATTGAATTTGAGCTCCACGGTCAACGTTTTGTGGCAATAAATGCTGGAAATGAATTTTCGTTTACTGAAGCAGTATCTTTTGCTGTCTCTTGTAAAGACCAAACAGAAATAGACTACTACTGGGGTATGCTATCAACTGTACCAAGTTCTGAACAATGTGGCTGGTGTAAGGACAAGTATGGTTTGAGTTGGCAAATTGTGCCTGAAAATGTGGAAGAACTAATGAAAAGACCTGGTGCCTTCGATGTATTGATGCATCAGAAGAAAATAGTGATCGATGAATATTAGAGCAAAAATTAGGGAAGGTATCTCCTCATTTCATCAAGAGGAGGAATCCATATTTTACGTCTTGCTGTGTATTTCATGAACATTAATGTAATCTAACTTCATTATGGGAAAAGTCACTGCTGGTCTGACAATCACTCTTGATGGATTCGGGGCGGGAATCAACCAAAGCTTCGAACATCCATTCGGGGACAACTTTGACGCAGGTCTACTGGATCGTTGGATGTTTGCGGAGCCAGAAAAACACAAGCATACAAAAGAAATCGAGGCTATTCTTGATGCAGGGGCATTCATTATGGGTAGTAATATGTTCGGCCCTAAAGACCGGAGAGACAAACCAGAATGGAAAGGGTGGTGGGGTGACAATCCTCCGTATCACGCACCTGTTTTTGTCCTCTCACATAAAGATCGAGAATCCATAGTAATGGAAGGCGGAACAACCTTCACTTTTGTACGTGATGGCATTGAATCTGCGCTGAGAAAAGCAAAGAAAGTTGCAGGGAATCGAAATGTAAAGATTATGGGTGGTGCAAATACAATCAATCAGTACTTAGCGGCAGGACTTATTGACGAACTGTGGCTCCATATCGTTCCGGTGACTGTCGGAGCAGGTACGAGACTTTTTGATGGGGTCGCAAACCTCAATCTTGAACCTATAGAAATACATGGAAGTAGCGTGGTCACTCATATTCGATACAAGGTTCTGAAGTAGAATTTTCAATTCAAGAAAACAATACCTGCATTGAGTAAAGAAGCAAAACTTACCCACAAAAGATACGGAATGAGTATGTAGAATGCCAATCTTGATAGAGGATAAAACTTTATCATTGTCAGCACGATACATATCCACATCATTGCAATGACGATGAGCCCCAATACAGGTGCTCGTAATCCAAAGAAAATTGGGGACCAGGCAAAGTTAAATACCAACTGTAGTATAAAAAATACCAAGGCGGTTTTGACTTTCTTTTTCTGCCATCCTTGCTTCCAGATTAAATACAAAGATACGCCCATGAGAAAATACAAAATTGTCCACACAGGTCCAAAAATCCAGTTGGGAGGCGCAAAAAATGGTTTATTCAGGTTCGCATACCAAGTCGGAATAGCGGATATTGTAAAGGGAGTTCCCAGCAATCCAACCAGTTCACAACCAATGACTGCAATACTAAACTTAAATACGTTTTTCATGTAGCTAAAGTATGCTCCAAATGTGGGAAGACTACAATCAATTGCGATACCTACTGACAAGTATTTCATCCACTATATTCAGTATGAATCACTAGATGCGTCTGTGCTCAAGTAATAACCCTCTCAAGACGAATAATTAAATCTCCCAAAAGAACTACAGCTTTGATATATTCCTCATATGAAATATACATACAAGCAGTTGCGATCACCAGATATCGACATGTTTAAGGCTTTAATGCAGATATTTGCTCAAGTGTTTGAAGATTCAGAAAGTTATCTCAAGCATGCTCCGGATGATGAATATATTCGTCATGTACTGAGTGATGATTCACTCGTGGTTTTTGTTATCGTAACAGAGGAGGGATTGGTGATTGGAGGTGTAGTAGCGTATGTGCTGCAAAAATTCGAACAGAACAGAAGAGAACTGTATATTTACGATTTTGCTGTGTCACCTGACTATCAGCGACAACGTGCGGGGTCAGGACTCATTGTCGCTCTTAAAAAATTTGCCAACAAGCATGGAATGTATGATATTTTCGTTCAGGCAGACAAGGACGATTCTGGAGCTTTGGCGTTTTATCGTAATTTCAGTACAAATGAGTCTGAAGGGTATGTTTTTGATATAGGCATTGAGCCTACATAAAGCGGCCAATTTGTTCTTTATGAACATCACAGTCTTGCTCAATAGAATAGTACAGTTCATATCTGCGCTACAAACCTCTGGTATACTTTTGCTATGAGAAACAGAAATGATGGCTTGGAGAAGTACCATGAAACAAGATAGTAAATCGAACCAGCGAATATATACAATGAGTGTTGTCCGTGTCTATCCTTTTTATATCCAGAAGGCTCTGAAAAAAGGACGCACGAAGGCGGAGGTTGATGAAATCATTCTGTGGCTCACTGGGTATTCTCAGAATGAGTTTCAAGAGAAGCTAGAAAATCAGGCGAATTTTGAGGACTTCTTTACGCACGCCCCAAAGATGAATCCGAACCGTAAGTTAATCACAGGAGTAATCTGTGGTATCAGGGTGGAAGAAATCGAAGATCGAATTGTGAGGGAGGTTCGGTATTTGGATAAACTGATTGACGAATTGGCAAAAGGGAAATCGATGGAGAAAATTTTGCGCAAGTGATGAAAAGATTTGTTAAAATATCTTTATGGCCAAAAATACCTTAAGTAATTCTGAGTTCAAAATTCCAGATGATTGGCGTGGAAAGATGATTACTCGGATTCGTGAGCTTATACAAGAAGCAGATCCAGAAATGATCGAGGAAGTAAAATATAAGACAAAGACAAATCCCAATGGGGTGTTGGTCTGGTATCACGGGGGGATGATTTCTACTGGCGAGGTATACAATAAACATCTACGATTAGGATTGGCAAAAGGGAATATTCTCAAAGAACAGAAGAAGGATCCCAAAGGTCTCATTAATAGTCACCGCGCAGTTCTCATTCACGAAGAAGATACGCTTGATGACCTAGCATTTAAGCAGCTCATTAGAGCAGCGGTCGATTTTAATATCGAAAATAAAAAGAATACAAAAAAATAACCTAGGAGGGACACTATGTCATACGTTGATGGATTCATTCTCGTTATACCAAACGATAAAGCTCAAGAGTATAAAAAAATGGCCGAAGATGGTCGCGATTCTTGGATGAAACATGGTGCTTTGGCGTATTTTGAATGCAAAGCAGACGATTTAACTCCGAATTCAATGGGCGATGAAGCCACACGCAGATTTGATGACATGGCCGGTGCAAAAGAAAATGAAACTGTTTGGTTTTCTTTCATCGTTTTTAAATCAAAAGAACACCGTGATGAAGTCAATGCCAAAGTAAATGAACAAATGGCAAAAGACTATGCAGGACATGAAAACGAACCAATGCCATTTGACATGAAGAAAATGGCTTATGGTGGTTTCCTCGCCGAGGTTGTCGGCGGAACTCTAGGGTAATATGGCAAAAACAGTCTCAAGTGGCGTCGTTCACGAACTTCCAGAAGATTTACTGAAAGCGTTACGTGCTGATTCCGCTGCTCTTGAAAAGTGGGAGGATCTCACCCCTCTTGCACGTAATGAATGGATATGTTGGGTGACGTTTGTGAAGAAAGAAGAGACGAGGACGGAGCATGTCAAAAGGACGATCACCGAACTTAAAGAAGGAATGCGTCGACCATGCTGCTGGATTGGATGTATTCATCGCAAAGATAAGAAAATCAGTCCTTCAATTCAAGGTATCCTCAATAGGAATGCTAAAAAATAGGTGCATGCTCTCTTAGCTTCCCCAATTCGTAAAAATACCAACTGCCAACTCAGCCCAAATATAGAACGTAATTGCGATAACACCAAGAGCGATACATGCTCTTTGCGTACTATTTTGAAATTTGCGTGTTAAGAATACAAACACCATTCCCATTGCGAGCAAAAGTGCACCAATGACGATGAAATCTGATTCGTCCCAGAGTACATCACTGGTCACTTGCATCGCAATGAAGGGGATCAAGAGAACTAATCCTGTTCCGAGTATCACGGTTGCAATGTCTTTATTTTGCATAAAAATGTTTGTATTTTGTGTTTTCATACAACCTTCCTTAATTATTCTTGTACTCTAGAATATCTCCGGGTTGGCAGTCCAATGCTTTACAAATAGCCTCTAAAGTAGAGAAGCGAATGGCTTTAGCTTTCCCGTTTTTTAAGATAGAAAGATTGGCCATCGTAATTCCGACCTTCTCTGTGAGCTCAGTAACACTCATCTTTCGTTTCGCGAGCATGACATCGATGTTGATGATAATTCCCATAGATTCCTCTTAGACTGTTAAATCATTTTCTGATTTCAGATCAACTGCATTTTGAAATAATTTTTGAAACACAGCAGCCGCCGTTGCAATCACAGCAACTGCAAAGGTTACCAGAATTCCAAGCATTGTTGGGCCAGCGGGATCATCACCTTGTGCAAAGAAACGGATGAGTACCAATGCAACTGCAATAAAACCGATAAGTGTCAATGAAGCAATCTTCATATTTTTAAGTGTATTCACTGCTTCTTGAGAAAAGGCTTTATTCGCTTCAATCAAACATACTAATTTGAATGCCTGGTACAAACCAACAAAAAATGGAATTGAACCAATATACACATAAAGAATCAATGGATCAGCATAAATATTGATTAGATCTAAGTCGTTGGCTCTGCCTTCAGTTTGTGGAAACCAAATCATGCCAGTTAACGTCAGGGCAGCAATCAACAAAATAACAATTTTCAGAAATATCGTTGAACTTTTTTTCATACAGAGTCCCTTAATGTAGGAGTGACAGTCAGATAGTACAACGCTATTTATCGATTGTCAATATATTATTATCGTTATATGAGGGTTTCGTCTTAATTGGTGCAATATAGGGGAGAGAAATCGCTTCTATGGGGAACAGAAATATTTTTGATATACTTCTTCTATGGCAGAACTTAAAACAAAAGAAACCAATCAACCGGCGACAGATTTCTTAGACACTATTACCCCTGAAGAAAAACGTCAGGATGGCTACGCGCTTTTAGAACTATTTACGAAGGTGACAGGAGAAAAACCTAGAATGTGGGGAACAAGCATTGTGGGTTTTGGAAAATATCACTATAAGTCTGAAAGAAGTGTGCAAGAAGGTGACTGGCCGCTGGTAGGCTTCTCTCCTCGAAAACAAAATTTAACGCTCTATATCATGGCAGGAAATACTGACAATGAAACAATGCTAAAAAAACTTGGCAAACACAAATCAAGCGTTGGATGTCTGTACATTACTAGGCTTTCAGACATCGATACATCAGTGCTTTCAAAACTGATTGAAAATTCCTATTCATATATGAAGAAAACAACTCAAAAGTAGGTTTCTCTTTGTTGTGATTTTTATCACGACAGAAGTAGGAAATACCGTATCAGTTCTTTTTTTCACTTTCTTTTTTGTTACAATCAAGAGTGACATATGGTTTTTTGCAACAGAAAATATCTATGTAGTCACAAAGGAGAACTATGCAATCAAGATTAAATCCTTACATTTCCTTCAAAGGCAACGCACGTGAAGCGATGGAATTCTATAAAACTGTGTTTGGGGGGACGTTGGTGATGAATACATTCAAGGAAGCAGGAGTTCCTCATGATCCAAGTGAGGATAACAATATCATGCATGCGATGCTTGAAGCGGATAACGGAATTACATTTATGTCTGCTGATACCCCCAGCGGAATGAAACTCACTCCCGGGACAAGTATTAGCATTTCGCTTAGTGGTGATAACGAAGAAGAGCTTCGTGGTTATTGGGATAAACTCTCAGTTGGAGGGACAATTCACCAGCCATTAGTAACAGCCCCATGGGGAGATACATTTGGAATGCTTGCTGATAGATTTGGAATTGAATGGATGGTAAATATTTCAGGGAAGAAAGAATAACAATGAGTCCAGACATGAAGAACGTGCACACGATCGATGAATATATTAAGACATACCCAAAAGAAACTCAGGTTGTATTAGAACAGCTACGCCAAACGATTCAAAAGGCAGCCCCTGAAGCGAAGGAATCCATAGCATATGGAATTCCTACTTTTAAGCTTCATGGAAATTTAGTTCATTTTGGTGGATATAAAAATCATATTGGATTTTACCCAGCTCCTTCAGGTATTGAAGAGTTTAAGAAAGAACTTTCCGTCTATCAAACAGGAAAAGGCACGCTTGCATTCCCAATTGATAAGCCACTTCCTCTGGATTTAGTTACGAGAGTTGTAAAGTTTAGAGTGAGTCAAAATCAACTGAAAAAGAAATGATTTGTTTTTGGAAAAGGCGGAACGCACATCTTCTTTGTACGAGAGCAGCAGTGAAATACTCGAAATATGACAGCTTCGAATCAGATCGATTTGCAAATTAAAAGTTTTCCAGATTGGCGAGGAAAGATGATGGCTAGATTACGTCATATTATTTCTGAAACGGATCCAGAAATTTGTGAAGAATGGAAATGGGACACTGGAGTATGGACACACTGTGGAATGGTGTGTGCAGTAAGTGCGTTCAAGGATCATGTGAAAATAAATTTCTTCCAGGGCGCAAGTCTACAAGATCCTTTAAAACTTTTTAATAGCGGGCTTGATTCTAAAAAGCATCGATCAGTTAATTTCTCCGAAAAAGATAAAATTAATGAAGCTGCATTAAAAGATCTTATCGTGCAGGCAGTGGCAATAAACACCTCCCGTTGATCTCTCTTACTTTCTTACAATTATCTTACCTTTTCAAGACATTTCAGATGTCAAAAGAATATATACAATGAATTGTGATCATTGATGGCGAATCTGGGGTGTATAGTGAACAAAGAATCACAATAGCGAAAGGAACTCAATGTTAGTCCTCATTTTATTTCTGGTGGCAGGATCGTTACTTGCATACATAGCGCAACATAATTTGATGCCTGTATCAGTAAATATAGGTTCATATATATTTCAAGACATCCCACTTTTTTATGTCATCGTAGGGTCCTTACTCATAGGTTTGGCATTGTCATACGTTGTATATTTGGTACACGAAATTTCAAACTCTTTTGTACTGAGGGGAAAAGAGAAAAAGATAAAGAAGGGGAAGGATCAGGTTCTTGAATTAACAAAAAGAATTCATCAACTTGAAATTGAAAATGAGAAGCTCAAAACAAAGGGACATCTTATTGTTCAAGATCCAAACGCGCTGTGAAAATTTTATTAGCAAAACTCTGGAAAATTCTTCGTCTTCCTAAAAAAATACAGTTATTTGTCATGCGGATTTTTCAAGATCAGTTCTTGATTGGCGTCACTGGGGTTATCTTGAATACTAAGAATGAAATATTATTGTTTAAGCACGTCTATCGATCACACTCGTGGAGTTTACCTGGAGGGTATGTGAAGGCAGGAGAACATCCTCGCGAGGCATTAGAACGAGAAATTCAGGAGGAATCGAGTTTTGTAGTAAGTGTCGACAAGCAGCTAAAGACACGCACAGACCGTGATACTGCACGACTGGATATGTGTTATCTAGGCAAATTTATTGGAGGTGAATTTACTCCCACTTCCGAAGTTTCAGACTATGGGTTTTTTACCGTTGATAGTCTTCCACTCTTACGGAGTAATCAAGTCATCTTAATTGATGAAGCAATGCGACAAATTGGTAGACAAAGATAGATATGCATCAATCGATCTGATTGAATAACCTTACGTCTAGTTTTATTAGATGTTGGAATGTTCTCAACAAGGATCTTAATCAGTATTGTGATATCAATCACACAAAATTTTAACAGCTTTTTTTGTTCTATTTTGATATAATCCATAAGTGAAAACGTTTTATCATATCCTCACCAATGCCCTGATCTCATCAATCACAAACATGACCGTGTGGTTTGCAATTATTTTTTACGTCTATTTGCAAACAAAGTCTGTTTTTGCAACATCTTTGATGTCTGGAATTTATCTGGCGACTGTAGCGGTCACTGGATTTTGGTTTGGAAGCATAGTTGATCATCATAAAAAGAAAACGGTGATGTTGCTTTCAAGTATTGTCTCCCTCCTCCTTTTTTCTATAGGATTTCTTATCTATAGTACTGCGCCAGTAGATGCTTTTTCGATCTTTTACAGCATTCGATTATGGATCTTCATACCAACGCTTCTTTTTGGGGT
>CAZBKJ010000037.1:0-8542 GCA_964492495.1 uncultured Pseudomonadales bacterium | reverse complement strand
CTTCTTTTTGGGGTAATAGCCGGAAATATTCGTATGATAGCGCTTCCAACCTTAGTTACAATTCTTATCCCCGAAGAAAAACGCGATAAGGCCAATGGGCTTGTCGGAACTGTTTCAGGGGTGGGATTTTTGATAACCTCCGTTATCAGTGGAATTTTGGTTGGGCACTCTGGTATGTACTGGGTACTTATTCTTGCAATAGTCCTTACTCTTTTATCAATTATTCATTTGATGTTTCAAGAAGTCGCTGAAAAAGAAGTAGTTCATGCGCATGGAGAAGAGACCAAGAAAATTGATATTCGAGGAACACTTGAAGTAATAGGAAAAGTTCCAGGACTTTTTCCGCTTATCTTATTTACGATGTTTAACAATTTTTTGGGTGGAGTATTTATGTCACTAATGGATGCGTACGGCTTGTCATTGGTTTCTGTTGAAGTTTGGGGGCTGCTGTGGGGAGGTTTAAGTTGTGCATTCATTATTGGTGGAATTGTCATTGCGAAATGGGGGTTAGGAAAAAACCCATTGAATGCGCTGTTTATGGCAAACTTTGTTATCTGGGGTATTTGTTGCATTTTCACCATACAACCTTCAATTGTGCTGCTAGGTATTGGATCTTTTATTTATCTGTGTGTTGTCCCATTCATAGAGGCTGCAGAGCATACAATCATACAAAAGGTTGTGCCTCCTGAGAGACAAGGCAGAGTGTTTGGGTTTGCACAAAGTGTCGAGCAGTCGGCATCACCTCTTACTGCTTTTGCAATTGGACCTATTGCTCAATTTATATTTATTCCATTCATGACAGATGGTTTGGGTGCAAATCTTATTGGCGGTTGGTTTGGTACCGGACCTGATAGAGGAATTGCGTTAGTGTTTACATTGGCTGGAATAATTGGGTTTTGCTCAACTTTGATTGCTCGAAACTCTTCGTACTACAAAATGCTCTCAAAACAGTATGCACAAAAATAATAATTCATAGTTTTAAAGGAGTAACAATGTTGAACTTAAATTCCATTATGATCGGAACACAACAAACTGACGTTCTTGCAAAGTTTTATGAAAATGTATTTGAAAAACCTGCTGATATGGTAGAAGGTGGTTGGCATGGATGGCAAGTGGGAGCGTGTTTTTTTACGATAGGTCAACATTCTGAAGTAGATGATACAGCGAAAGAACCACAGCGATTGATTCTCAATTTTGAAACAAAAGAGGTGAAAAAAGAGTTTGAACGCATTAAAGCAATTGGTGCGATTGTGATCAAGGAGCCGTACGGCGAAGCAGGTTCAGAAATCGCTACCTTTGCAGATCCAGATGGAAATTATTTTCAGCTTATGAGTCCTTGGGAACAAGGGAAGTAAGCAGAGCTTATCTGTCTGCGATTACTTTTTTATCTGTGTGAAACACCTGCCAATAGAGGAAAAGCACAGGGAACAGACATATCTGAGCTAACAACAGCGTATGTGCTGTACCAATCTTGTCTGCAAATACACCTATGAGTATAGCGATAAGTCCATAGAAAATATTTCCTAAAACAGATGTGATTGACGCAACTGTAGCTCGTTGTTTATCCGTAAACTCTTCTTGAAGTAGTGCATTTTTCGCAACTTCACTCACACCAAAACCGATAGAGGCGACTGTCATTAGCACGGGGGAGAGGATTGATGGGAACAATAGCGCAAAAATATTGAGTATTCTGCTGTAGATTTCGTTGTAAACGAGAACATGGATTTCTTTGAATTTTTTTAGTATTCGCCCACTTACTCGGTAACTAACAATACTGATAAAAAAGTTTACAGAAATTAATGCGCTGACTCCCCAAACTGGAAGAAACATATTGTAGAAAACCCCCGTAAATTGAAAGGATGACTCGCCAATCCCATATCCAATCACTCCTGCAATACTGAGTCTTCGCAGTTTTTTATTGTGTCTAAGGAGAGACATGGCATCTTTGAGGTGCGACGAAATACTGTCAATTTTCTCTCTGTTAATGGGTGGTTCGACCAGAAACAAACTCACTATGAGTCCTACAATGGGAGGGATAACAGAGAGCCACATTAAGACAGAATACGACCAAAGGACGAGCACCGTACTGCATACACCACCTATTAAAAAAGCTGCTTCAGCCATAGACTTCACGTTGCCTAAAATCTGGTGGTAATTTTGTTTTTGGTCAATATTTTCAACTGTTTCATACAAAAATGCGTCGTTATTTCCACTGAAAAGCGCACGGCTCACACCTTCAAAGATGGCACCTACTACCAGATAAATGTATGACTGTCCGATGGCAAACAAAACAACTCCGATGACAGTTGCAACTGCTCCACTGACAAGTGTGCGTTTTCTTCCAAATACATCAGAAAAAATACCAGCTGGTATCTCAAAAAGAGCTTGCGTAATTTGGGTTATCGAAAAAATGCTTATGGCAAGTGCATAGGAATTTGTCACGAATACAAAATAGAGGATTGCGATCGCATAATAAAATCGAAAGTAGGTTAAGAAGGTAAACCAAGAGAGAAGTTGAATGTTGTGAGCTAATTTCATAGAGAGATCGCTCTATTGTACTGCGAACAAAAGGATGAATACATCCACATCTAAATGAAAATTATACCGAAGGTTTGTGGACAGCAAACTAGTCCATTCTACTTCGTTCGTAGCTTTTCAATGCCCATCATTACCAATCCCTGTGCAACATCGAGTGCAGCGGCGAGAAGAAGAGCGATGATCCAGGAGGTAATTCCGAGCCCAAACTGCTCTGAAAACCTGGTGATCAGCCAAATAGTGACAAAGTTCACGACAAAATACGTCACCATCCACTCTGTACTCGAAAAAATTTTGTTTCTTCTCGTCTCATATTCAGTAACGAACGGAATTACGAGAGTGTTAATCAGTGCGAGTTTTCCCATACTATGGAAAATTCCCCAAAATACATTTAATGCATGCGTACCAATGACAACATGCTGAGGAAAGAGCAAATGTGCACAATACAACACGATACTATTTACAGCAAAAAGCGTGAAGAAAGACAGAACCAAATACAGTCCTGGATTTTGATCAAGAGTTGATTGAATGGTTTTTGCCATAAAGTCCTTTCTTTTTGTATAACTTATCGTACCACAAATTATTTCTTTGTTTTTTGATTTTTTCCTGGAATATTGGTATGGTTTCCACTCCAAATACGTTATCTTCTGGCAATGGAAAGCTTGATATCTCTTCACTTCAGCCAGAGACGACAAAGAAAAATTATTTCACTGGAGTATCGAACCAAATTTTTTCAGGAATTGCAAAAACAGGGGCGTTAATTTCCTTACAGCTCAAAGATACATCTTCTTTTGTCAAGAGAAGCAGCTCTGCCAATATCACTCTAGTTTTTTGGATCTGAATACTTTTCTAGAAGTAGGGATGAATACTCTTTGAAAAGTTTTTTTATTTTTGGATCAATAATCACACGACAGTATGGGTTGCTCTCTTTATTTCTTTCATAGTAATCTTTGTGGTAATTTTCAGCTGGATAAAATACAGTGAAGGGAGTGATTTCTGTAACAATTTTTGCAGGGAACTTCATAGACTTATCAAGTTCGTCCTTTTTTGATCTTGCTGCGAGTTCTTGTTCTTTTGTATGGAAAAAAATTGCTGAGCGATACTGAGTTCCGATATCATTTCCTTGTGCGTTGAGCGTTGTTGGATCATGTGTAGTAAAAAAAACATCCAAAAGCACATCATACGAAATTATCGATGTATCAAATTCGATTTGAATTGCCTCTGCATGTCCAGTGTTTCCCATCGATACTTGATCATAGTTGGGATGTTGTGTTTTCCCTCCGGTGTATCCAGGTGTCACACGCCAAACGCCTTTGAGACGTTTGAAGATTGCCTCGGTACACCAAAAACACCCATTTGCCAGCGTAGCAGTAGACATATTTTCTCCTTTAAGAGCCGTCACTCTTACTATTTTATTACTTTTTTCCTATTTTGTTCTCTTACCCGAATAGTATCTTTTTATTATGAAGTAAATTCAGAATAAAAACTGAGAAAGGAAGTAAATGCTTTCACTTTTACGATTTACATTAAAAAATACATTTCATGGATTTCTTTATGTTTTCACGCATCATGATCAGATAACGAGTATGGGGGAGGAAACGAATACCCAGATAATTGATCATGCACCGTGCTTTTTTTCTGACAAGAAGCAAGCTTATATTTTGAAGTAATAAAAAAGAAAGGATTGTATGTCAACAGTAATTAACAACCCTCCATCAGTAGCAGGAGCCGATAGCTCTGGGGCTGGTGGTCTCTCATTTCTAATCGGAGTAATTATACTTATTTTATTTGTTCTATTCTTATTCATGTACTTGCTTCCAATGCTACGAAGTAGCATGACTGCAAATTCACCGCAACTCAATGTACCTGAAAAGGTAGAAGTTGATGTCCAAGTACCGCAGGCTCAATAAGCATTTACTTTTTTGGCACAAATCTCATGGAAAGGGAGTTCACACAATGGCGTGTGTTGGTCTTTGTGAATTGTTCTCCAATAAACACATGCCCTAAGTGAGCAGAACATGTGGCGCACTGAATTTCGACTCTTTTCCCATCGGGATCGGGCAGTTTTTTGACTTTTCCTGGAATTTCTTGGTCAAAAGCTGGCCATCCACAATGAGCATCAAATTTATCAGCTGACGTATACAGCGCAGTGCTACATTTTCTGCAAATATAGGTGCCATCTTGCCAGAAATTATCGTATTCTCCCGTAAAGGGAGCTTCAGTGCCCTTATCTTCGATGACGTGTTTTTCTTCTAGTGTGAGAGTTGTATAGTTCATGAACTTCATACTACCATGCGATAGGTTCTTTTTTTTGATTATTGAAAATACACCATTGAGAGCGTATACAAAGTCTCGATGGGTTGGTACCGTAAGAAGTATTCACAATCAGAGAAAATTGAAAAGAAATAGTACTTTTCATAGTACTATATAACTATGAACATCTTATTACTCGCGGCAGGCTTTGGAACACGGTTAAAAGAGTTTGGAAAAACAACACCCAAAGGGTTGATAGCCCAAGGAGCAAAAACTTTGCTTGGACATGTAGTCGATGATGTATGTGATTTTTCACAAAAATCTCCAATAGCTTTGGTAACAAACGACATTTTCTTTGAAAAGTATTCGACGTGGGTTCAAAAGAACTATGCAGAGAAAGAAATTCATATACTCAACGACGGTGCACGAGAGCCAGATAAAAGATTAGGAGCTTTAGGCGATATAGTCTTTTCACTCGATACCCTGTCATGGTGGAATGATGACCTTCTTATTCTTCCATCGGACACCTATTATCAATTTTCACTTGAGCAGTTTGTTGAATTTGCGAAAAAAAATAGTGGTTTTGCAACTGTCGTCCGTGATATGCATGATAAGCAAATCATTGCAGGGCGTCTTGGTTGTGCAATCATCAAAAACGATCAAATCGTTGAGTTTGTTGAAAAACCTGTTGAGCCACCAAGCACCTTGGCTGCTATTCCTTTTTACTATTATCCTAAAGAAGTGCTTGCAATGTTTTCAGCCTATCAAAAAGAGGGTGGAAATATGGATGCCCCTGGGTCAATTATTCCTTGGTTCCTGAAGAAAAATATTCCTGTTTTTGCTTTCGTTACAGAAGGTAAAACATTGGATGTAGGGACAACTGACGATATCAACAAGTTGCAATCAATTTCGTAGTCTACTTTCAAAAAAACCGCAAAGTCGTTTGTCGTTCATAAAGTTTCTGGGAGAGCTGTCACTACAATTGTGCCTCCGTACGGCTCTTAAACTCCTTTTTACGGGTACTTTTGCTTATTCGCCTTTTCTTCTTTGTTGGGGTATACTTCGTAGTTCTAAATCATGTAGTACAAATCTATGGCAAATTTTATACATTCTTTTCAGAAACGATCTCAAATTGTGTGGAAAAAAACCATGATATTTATCGATAGCAAACCATTTGGTTCTTTTTTCGTCTTGCTGGGTATATTGCTGATTCTCATCGTGGTTGGAAATTTTTTACGAAAACCAACAACGGAGGAAGAGGCACATCAGGCAGAGCCGAAACTCGTAGAGACATATTCATTCGGTGAAAGTCCCAAAATGGCCTTCACAGCGCGTGTAGAAAAAGCAGGAGTAATTTCTGTCTATGCGCAGTCTCCAGGTATTGTTCAAAAGATACATTTGAGTGAAGGAAAAAGAGTTAATCGTGCTGGAACACTAGTTTCACTCTCCACCACATACCAGGGAGCGAATGTTGCCAGTTTGTCTCGTCAGATTGCTCAAAAGAATTTTGATTCTGCAACGACTAACTTTGATCTGCAAAAAGACATCATTTCAAAACAGCGGGAGCTTGCAGAAAAAGGCAACATTCAAGCAGAACAGCTTCGAGAAATCACTCGTCAATCTTTGGATGATACACGCGCACTGATTTCTCTCAATGAATCAATCGTAAGTTCGCTTGATCAACAAATTGTGCAGCTTGAAATTACCAATGTGGGTGGAATCAACGACAGCGCCATAGCAGGCGCAAAACAAGGCAAAGCTGGAGCTCTAGCCGGCTTATCCCAACTTCGGTCATCTTTACGACTCTCAGAGTATCAATCAGATGAGGAAAAGACGCCAGCAGAACTATCGGATAGCAGTAAAGAACTGACTCTTCGCCAACTCGATTTACAAGAGCGTGGACTCGTACTTTCAAAAGATGTTGCGCAGTTGAATGTAAAACTTGCACGAGTAAGTGAAAGCATGATGTTTCCTGCATCCCCTTGTAATGGAGTTGTTGAAAGAGTGTATGTCAAAGTCGGGCAGTCTGTTGCTCCAGGAACACTGATCGCGACGATTAAAGCAGATCAAGGAGAGAATACCGCAGTTGTTCTTGTCCCCCGAGAAATAGCACTTCAAGTGTCTAAAACTGAGGAAAGTGAGTTTCTTATAGACGACAAGAAAGTTGGTCTTATTCCAAGGTATGTATCGACCGAAAGTACGGATGGAAATCTGTACAGCATTTTGTACTCAGTACCAAATACGTATAGTTCATCTTTGACTGCGATGGGAACTCTTGAAGTCACAATTCCTATGGGAAGTAAGAAAATCGTGACAGATGAGCTTTATGTTCCTCTAGATAGCATTTATCAGACTCAAGAAAAATCATATGTGTATGTCCTAAAGAAAGAAGGAGATTCGCAAAAGGCAAGTGTGAAGGAAGTGTCGTTAGCCGAGGTTTCCGGAATCTATGCGAAGGTGAGTTCAGGTTTGAGTTCTTCAGATGTAGTTATCTTGTCTAGAAATATAGAAGAAGGCGAGACGTTACGAACTCAATAGACTTCAATTGTCACTGCAATTTATGCTATGCCATTAAATACTCAAAAACATCAACAACTTGAAAACTCTTCCTATCTTGAACGTCTGCAGTTTGACCCAACGATGCGAAACAGTATTGTCGCAAAGTTCATAACAAATATTCGTATAGTATTGTTACTGATCATTACGATTGCACTATTGGGTACAGTTGCATATACACAGCTCCCAAAGCGATTAAATCCTGAGGTTAAAATTCCGATCGTGACTGTTTTTACTATTCTCCCTGGTGCAGGCCCATCAGATGTAGAAAAGTTAGTAACTACCCCAATAGAAAATGAACTCCGGTCGCTGAAGAATGTCGATACAATTTCATCGACTTCAACAGACAATGTTTCAGTTATTACGATTCAATTTTTATCAGTTGTTGATGGTGAAAAAGCAAAAACTGAAGTGCAGTCGGCAGTTGATTCTGTGACAAATCTCCCGACAGATGCTCAAACACCAAGCGTATCTCTGCTTGATTTTGAAGATCAACCTGTATGGACATTTGCATTAGTAAGTGACAAGTCCTTTCCAGATTTAATGCGAATGGCAAATGTGCTTGATAAGCGCATTGAGAATTTGTCGAAAGTTGATAGAGTTTCGACCACAGGATTTGATGTTCAGGAGATAGTAGTAGAGGTCAATCCGCAAAAACTTGCAAGTTTTGGAGTTAATCCTTTTGAACTCTCAGGATTGATTAAAAAAATGAGAGCATCTTATCCGGCGGGCATTGTGACGACCGGGCAAAATTCATTTGCGCTGACCATAGATCCAAGTTTGGAATCAATTGCAGATATTAGAGCATTACAACTCAATATTTCCGGAAAAGTTATTTCACTTTCTGATGTTGCTACAGTTGTCGAACGCTCAAAATCAAATCAGCAGATTTCATATATTGGAACACCTGATAGTCCTGCTCAGCCAGGTGTAACGTTTTATGTCTATAAAACAACTGGCACAAATATTGATGAAGCGGGACAGCAAGTGGAAGAAAGTGTGGAAAGTTTTATGAAAGAAAATGGAGAGGGGTATCGTATTATTACGCTCTCCAATACTAGTGAGGAAATAACTGAACAGTTTTCTGACTTACTGGGCGAATTTCGTACAACAATTTTGCTTGTCATGGCAGTATTACTCTTGTTTTTAGGTCTGAGACAAGCTTTGATTTCTTCTCTCACTGTACCTTTGACTTTTC
>CAZBKJ010000036.1:0-10541 GCA_964492495.1 uncultured Pseudomonadales bacterium | reverse complement strand
TTGGTACAATAGAGACACACCATAAACACGAGGTATATAGTTTCCTCATCTACGTAACCGAAAGGATACGACTATTAGTGAATCTGGAGCGTTACCACCACTACCAAAAGAGCTCTTTAGCGTCAGAGAAGAACTGAAAAAGCTTGCAAAAGAGCGTTCATCAGAAAAAGATGATATCCATCGTCCATGGAGAGAAAGCCCCGAAGAACAAAACGCAGTATCATCTACCTTAAAAAGAGATATCCGCACATTATGGAATGAATCTCCAGAGCAAAGACGGGAAGAAATTGATAATTTTAAAAATAGGGATCCTTTTGGATCAGTCACACAAGGGATTGAGGAGTATTTGCTACAGAGAATACGTGTCAAAAAAGAAATCCTTGATAACCTCAAACCTTCATCAGCTATCCCCGAAGAGGTGTCTCCAGAAACAACGCTAACTCCAGTAACTTCACCAGAAACACCAGATTTACCATCAATATCAGTCGAGGAACTTTTGCCTCCTGATCAGACAACATCTACAGAAGTACGCATTGATCGTCAAGATACGCTCTCTTCAGATAAGGTCACAGTCAAGTTCTCGAATGAGAATTTTCCCAAAATAGATAGAGATACCGATTGGGCTATAGTGCTTAAAAATGCTCTTGCAATTATTGATGATGAAAAAGAAGGAAATAAATTACTAGTTTCAAGGCAAACTGCCGAAAATTTTATTAAGTCTACTTATAAAAGAAAAAGAAATTCCGAAGGAGCGCTATTAATGAGTGTGGGAGGGTATCTAAGAAAGTTTATACAAACAGATACGCGTTTGGGGGAATATCAGATTACGACCACAGAAAGTGATACATCTGAAGATTATGGAGAAGATGACATAGAGCCTCCTATGGAAGATCCCCATAAAATTCCGGATGAAGTCTCGTATCTTGCTGCTAAAAATCTGATCATCAAGAATCATTTTCGACAACAAATTATCGAGACTCTTCACAAACAAGGCAAAACTCTTGAAAACTCGATCATCGATCTTATTGCAGATGAAGTTATTGCTTCTTTTGGAACACGTGAGATATTTTTCAGTCGAATTGGAATCCTTCCTTCAGATGCTCAAGAAGGGGATAGTTATTCGCTCATCGCACGTGAGCAAATAAGGATCATGGCTGAGAGATACCAGACTGAAACAGATGATGTCAAAAAGAGAGCTTTAGCAACAGCGATTTTTGATATTAATTATAATTTAATCCATACAGGACAAGTAAAAATTCCTCCCGCAATAAAAGAGAGGTTTAAAGAAAGTGCTTTACTGCTTGATCCACCAATGAGAGATATCAAAGCGTGCGGTCAGGGGCTCTATACATACGCATTTGTTATCTCAGATATGAGAGGAAAAGAGATCGTCATCAAAGTGAATACACTTTCACCAGAAAAACGATCGCAATATGCTCAATCAGAGCAGGCAGCAGTCGCTGTGTATGGCACAGCACATGTCTCAGAACGAACAAAAATTGCTGACGATATCCATACCCAAGAACCGATCATCCAGATGACATCTTTTTCTTTGGTTGAAAAAAAGGGAAACCTTGAGAGAAAGGATATCGAAATGATTAGGCAATTAAACGAAGCCATATTAAAAGGGGAAATTCCTAGTGTTATCCAAGAAAGGATGAAAGAAAAACTTGGTATCTATAAGCAACTCTTGTTTTTAGATCTCTGGGCAAAAATCCAAGGATATCTTCCTGACTACCAATTCATTCAAAACACGAGCATTCCAATAAATCCTGTTCTATCAGGGAATACAGGTATTGACTCTAAAGACAGTGTGAGGAATTTTGATTTCGATGCGGCTCATTTGGATTTGTTTTCAGCAGATGCAAGAAAACAACTGGGGAAGAATTTAGCCACCGGCATCAAAGATGGAAAAGTGGCGATCGTTACTGGTGAGAATGGAAGACTGCAGTGTAGCGACTGGCTTAAAAATGAATTACAGACAGCCAGTCAAATGACGCATAGTGCTAAACGTACGCCCGTTGTTCTAAGTAACTTGGAAAGACTAGATGTGCAAATCCAGATAGTATTAAGTGGATATACCTCTGACAATCTCAAAAGAATGAATCAAAAAGTTATTGAAGCGATTGCTTTCGGGGCAGGTACTCCAGCTGAACCTGTTTCTAGTTCTACAGAATGGAATGAAACTCAATTGAAAGTGTACTCTCAGCACGGAATGAATATTTTAAAAGAACTCCAAGAAATTGAAGGTAAGACCGAGACTCCTTTTGAGCAATATATCAACGATGGATTAAAAGAAATCGCTCAAGACTATCTTTAAGCCTGCTTCCAATCATAAAGACTTCTGGTAGACTTTCTCTTCCCACAAAGATTTGCGTAAATTCTGCTACGATACCTACATGCCAGAAAAATCTGTTTCTACAGATCACACGGAACCTGCAGAAGAAAAACCAAAAAAAAGCTTCAGATAAGTCGACGTTCATTCTTGAAAGGAATGATTGCTGACATTCTACATAATCAATACCTATATGCCTAGTGAAAATGAAAAATCTCTTCAACCTTCTAAAGAGGAGATTGTATTCGATGAACTTTTTGCACAAAATATTTCTCTTTTGGTGAGTGATGAAATTCTGCATATGCAGTACCAATATGCTCGAGGTTCAATGAGTGATCTTCTGCGAAAAAAAGGCGTTCCTGTGGAACACTTCGATTCGTATGATATTAACCATAAAATCCGTGGCTTATACATCTGGTATCAGGGCGAATGGCATACTCTCGGCTGGGCTGAGAACAGATAACTCCGATCATTTTGCTTTTTCCACCTCGTTCTTATATAATATAGGCCTTGAAGTTCTTTTGCACTAAAGCACGAGAAATTCATAGATATTTTTGTCCAAACTTTTGGCAGTGCGCCATCTTGATTGGCAGAAAGCTCTTTCACATGACGAAAACTAGGTAACTCCAGGAATTTGTCCAGACAGAGAGTGCATCTTTAGAAACAAAAGGTGTGTTGTCTGTCTGGGCAATTCTGCCGAAACCAAAAAGGATTATCAGTGGTAACAAAAATTCGTATACTTCTGCTCGGGTTTTTCTTGTTAAGTTTAGCCTCTTTTCAAAGCACTCGAGCATTTTTTGAAGAGGACAGGATCGATAATAAACTAGGTAGATTAGCAATCTATAATCGCACAGAATTAGGACTTACTGGAATGAGTATTTGGACGATCAATTCCAAAGGTCAGGGGAGTTTCTTCTTTGCGATTGGATCTGACGAACTATTTGAGTTAATACGATCAGAATATTTCGTTGGAGGTTTTGAAAAATGGGAATTTGAAGGCGTGATCTATATCGAACCAATCTGGATGCGCGAAGAATTAAATTTCCCAATCCAAATTCCGTTCGTTGATGGCACCCAAGACGGAATACAGGTAAACGCGCATTGGATCTCACTCCAAGAGATTCAAATATCTGCAACCTATATCCAAGAAGACGGGCAACCAAAAAGAGAAGAATACATTTTTCAGAGGGAGGAGTTTGGTATAGGGTAAAGCCAATTTTCGTCATTAACACCCCCCATCCATATACAGAAATGTATGTGGGTGGGGAAACACCTGAGTTTGTAAAACAATTTGCAGATTGAAGAGAAGACCTGGAGAGACCCTGGTCTTTTTTATTTTTTTAGCTTCTTTTCGTAGGCTTTCAGGATAATCTCCGCACTCTCTTCCACCGTAAAGTAGGCGGTATTGAGCGTTAGATCATAGTGTTCTGCTTTTCTGATATCTTCACTAAAGTATTGGCGGACAAAGTCTCTGCGATCCGACTCTACTTCTTTGAGGATTTCTCGTGCTTTACTCAGTGACACACCCTCATACTTTACGGCTCTTTCAGTGCGAATCGAGCGGGGAGCAGTGAGTCTGACATGGAGTCCCTTGCTTCGGGGAGTCAAGAAGTTTGCCCCACGTCCGAGGATCACGGCATTGCCGTTGTAGGCAAGTGTGACGATGACATTCGTCATGTAGCGAACAAAGGTGACATCACTAACGTAGTTAGGATTTAAGACTCCTTGGATAAAGTCCTGTACAGCAGTCCGTCCTTTTTCATCAATATTTTGCACTACTTCACGCCGAAGTTTTGAGGACTTGGCAATCTGATCGATGATCCGTTGGTCATAGAACTCAAATCCAAGTTTCTTGGCAAGTTCTTTGCCAATAGGTGCACCACCACTACCAGGTTCACGAGCAATCGTGATAAAGGGCTTGGAAAAGGGAATGGATTCTGTAAGAGCCAAACGTGAAACCCGCGCTCGAAGATCAGAGCGTTTGAGGACCTTGTCAATCAGCTTCGATAACCATACTGACTCACTCATGTTAGGGGATGGTATATCACTATTGAGAAGTGGTGTCAAATCAAAAAGAGTACAGAGGAGAGACTACCATCAGAAGAAAGGAAATTTCATGATAAAATTACCTCATACGCGTCCATAGTTTAATGGATAGAACGAAGGTCTTCGAAGTCTTCGTTGAATTCGAAGTCAGTATTCGGTATTCTAAGAGAATGACGAAAGAATGTCCTCGATGCAAACGGGTACTTGATGAAACTGAATATAATTGGAAAATTAAAGGAAAAAGACTGGCTGCGTATTGTAAAGCCTGCTCGAGAGCATATATTAAAAGTCATTATGATCGCCACATTTCCTATTATGTGGAAAAGGCAAAAAAAAGAAATGTCGTTATTCGAAAAGAGTTGCAAGAGTATGTATATTCTTTTTTACGAACGCATCCTTGTATAGATTGTGGTGAAACAGATGTAGTTGTTCTCGAATTCGATCATAAGGACAGAAAAATAAAAGATGTTGAAGTTTCGCTGATCGTACGAAACATGAGGTCAATCCGAGTTTTGATGCAAGAAATAGAAAAATGCGAAGTTCGCTGTGCAAATTGTCATCGAAGAAAAACAGCAAAAGAAAATAAGAATTGGAAGTTACGCTTTGCTCCCGTAGTTCAAAGGATAGAACATTAGTCTTCGGAACTAAGAATGCTCGTTCGATTCGAGCCGGGAGCACAATTTTATGCCGAAAGAACGGAAGCTCCCGACATACACTGCCTATGTATTTCATACTTGGACGTTGATTATTGCTGGACTTTGTGCGAATTTTTTTGAACTTTATGGTGAGAAAATGCTTCCTTTTTATATTACTTCTGCAACTATCTACATCATAGGTAAAATTGCTGATAAGGCAAAAACGGTTGAAACATTTGAGTTAGTTCACAGCCTACAAGCTGAAGGAATACCAATTGATGTCAGTGAAGTGAATCCATTTATTTCAAACCAACCAACGACCGAAGAACTCTTCAGTTGGAAAAAAACAGGAATCGACTTTTTTTCTATGCCTGCGGGGATACTTTTTCCACCGTATGGGATTATCTGGGGCGTTGTTCACTTGCTTGCTGCTACAAATAACCACATGCTAAAAAAGAAGATAGAAACACGACACTTAAAGTACGAAGATTTGTGATAAATTACTACCAGGAGATTTCTTATGTCTGATGATGCAACACCAATTGACGCACTACTCGCACAAGGATGCTGCTGTGGAAGTGGCTGTGAGAACTGTCCCTATACTCCCACACACCAAGCAGGAGCAACTGATTTGAGTCAGGAATGGATTAGCTACAAAACAACTCATCCAGCCGCTACTCGTGATCAATTTGATAAGGACAAGGCCGCAGGTACATTAGCCCCATAAGCTTTTTTTCCACTAGATAAACAACCTCAAGTATGGTTCTCTTATACAAAGAGATTTCTTTGTATGAGTCAGCAATCCAAACTTTTCTTTAGCTTCACCCATCTGGCAATCGTTGTCTTGCTTGCGCTTGCTGTTGTGCTTGCCGGATTTCACTTCCAAGGCAATCAAGATATTCGAAGTAATGCACAGTCGTTTGACAACCAGTTTGTAACGCGTGTTGGAACAAAATTTTTCTTGGGTGGTCAGGAGTTTCGATTTGTTGGATTTAATCTCTTTGACGCTGCAAATACCTATTTTCCAGAACAAGGAAAAACTGGCTATTCCTGTCCACGAGACAATGGGTGGTGGACTGGAGAAAATATCTATACAGAAGCCAAGCTTGATACCGCATTTGCCCACATGAAAGAACATTCAGGGACATCGGTCGTTCGCTTCTGGGCTTTTCAGCGATATACCAATGGTGGACAAGATTGGTCGGGGATGGACAAAGTGATCAGAGTCGCAAAAAAGCACGGACTCAAAGTGCTTCCAGTTTTGGAAGATGGCCCCGGATACTGTACCTATCCAGAACCACAGGGCAATGCAAAGTGGAAATACAACAGCGACACTTGGTATACCGATGGCTACAAACTCAAAATGGGAAACTATCCGCTCACGTACCCTGAATATGTGCAGGCGATCGTCACTCGCTACAAAGATGAACCTGCGATCTTTGGATGGGCAATGATGAATGAAGCGGACACGAGTAAACGCGTGGATGGCAAATCCCCCTTGGTTGAGTTTGGACGAGAGATTGGCACACTGATCAAAAGTATCGACAACAAACATCTTATTACCGTTGGAACCCAAAGCAATGGAGCGAGTGGCGCTACCGGCAGAGATTTCTATGATGTGCATAACCTCCCGATGATTGATTTCACTGAGATTCATGACTGGCCATACTGGGGAGGGGACACTGATCCGCTTCCAGGTTCACCAGACGGCATAAACCTTCCTGATCCCGACTCACCAGACTGTGTGAAAACCTATCAGGCAAAACTTGCGTGTTCCATCGCGTACTCTGTGCAAAAATTGAATAAACCAATCCTCATGGGAGAAGCTGGGATTGGAGCCCGCGATGCTGCGGGTCGCACCCGACGAGCCACACTCATGGACGCAAAGATCAATGCATTTTTCCGTGCAGGTGGAGCAGGCTACTTGGTCTGGCAGTGGAATACGGTCATCGATGGAGAAGCATACGATGTGCAGATCACGACCAACGATCCACTTCTACCAGTGATGAAAAAATATGCGTTTGGTGGATCTCCAGTTCCAACTACTTCCATATCTCCAACGCCAACAACGATAGCAACACCAACGACGGTCATCACTCCACGTCCGACCGCCACTCCCCAACCAACTGCAAGTTTTTGTGCAGCTGATATCAATACAGATGGAATTATCGATCTCTCGGATTACAGTATCCTCGTCGTCAATTTCCTCAAATCAACAATTACAAATCCACGCGCAGATATCACCAAAGATGGAGTCGTGGATCTTTCTGATTATTCTGTGCTTGCTACAAAGTTCTTTCAAAGTACCGCGCAGTGTCTGGGAAGTAGTACTCCCACACCAACGAGTCTCCCAACTCCAACGCCAACAGTCGCTCCCACACCAACCGCACCTGCAACAGCCATTTTGAAAAGTAGCGACATGAGCATCACTTCGGGAGATTGGGAACGAGTGCCTGACACGCTGGCTCAGTACGGATCGACCTTGATTTTAAAAACAAATGCGACAGCGGTTGGGCAGATCACAGGCAGTGTACAGCGACTCTCAATTCGAGCGAAAAGTGATCTCTGTAGTGGGGCAGGACATATCAATATGCAGATTAATGGACAGTATGTACTGGATGCCAATATCACGTCTGATACCTATACCGAGTATCAGACCAATAGTCTCTCGTATCTCAATCTCACGGCAGGCCCTCATGAAGTGAAGGTGATCTACAACAATGATTTTCAGTCAGCAACTTGCAACCGAAATATCAAGATAGATTTTATTAAGGGAATGTAGGGAAGTACTTTTCCAAAAACTATTCTCTTATAGTTCTTCTGTTTGCATCAACTTCTCGAAGACTATCTAAAACTAACACTATCATATCCGGCATAAATTTCTTCTCAGCAACTATGGTATTGACTAGATTTACCGTTTTTTTCTGTTGTTCTTCTTTAATTCTTCCAACTATTTCCCAGTATTTTTTTGCATCTATTCTCACTGGTTTTCCTTTTCCTTTCACCAATACTTTTCCATCGGCATCCATGCGAGGGGTAACGTCGCTAAAACGAGTTTTTCCTTGTATAAAAGCAATAAATTTCTCAAAACTTGCTCTGTGTTTCCAATCTGTATTTTCACCAAGGAGGATAATTGCGTCTAAAGTGTTTCTATCCATTTGACCAAAATCAGACAAGTTCCTCGCACTCCTAAGTCGTAAAAGGATAGTTTGTCGCTTTGATGCAAGGTCTGGTTCTTTGTCTGTTCGCAGACTAAAAAAGAGCTTGTTCAAAAACTCATCCATCAGATCATCAACAACCTCCATCTTTGATCCTTCATAATTTTCTGACATAGTGCGTGCCTTTCAAGAAAAAATCTACAGAATATCTGTGATGATACACGATCGTGTCAGGATAATGAATCATTTCGGATAAATAAGAGAGATTAGCCTACTAGGTATAAGAAGGATCTTAATTTGTTCAAAATTCTTCCCAATTGTGTATGAAAAAATGAGGCTATACACTGTATGTATATGCAAAATATTGATTCTACAGAAAAAAATACTCAGTACGCAGATACTACCAGTCCTGTTGATACGATAGAAAAATCTAGACCAGAGATAAACTTCTGGAGAGTATCAACTATAGTGTTGCTCTTCGTTGTTCTTGGTGGAATTCTTTATTTCTATTTCACTGTGAATAAAAATCCTTCATTTCCACAACAAGAAATCATTTCCATAAACAAACAATCAATTCCTTCTCCAAAAGAAACCGCCACAATGGCCGCAACATCAGAACCCATTCCAGATACTGTACCCGTAAAAAATGCATTGTATCTAGCTAGTTTTCAGGGACAAGAAGTTATCTTCTTAACCAATGATCAGCACAACATCTACTACGAAGGTGGTGTAAAAAAGACAGACCCACTGATCGGGCAAGTACAGCATGCTGATGGAAGTGGTTCCCAGCCTATAAGCTACTCGACAGTACAAAACCCTAAAAAAATATTCACCTATACAAATGGTCAACTCCAAGGTGTTTCAAACTTTGTCTTTGATAGCACGAAGTCCAATGTATATATTAATTTTCTTGCTATTCTGCCTGGGGAAAGCTATCCAAATGTAACTAATTATATTTATCAAATCGATCTACAAAGTCTCCAACAAAAAATGGTTTGGTCTCATGTAGTAGGTGATGAGAAATACCAAGAAAAAGGTGCAACAGTCATAGAAGCTATCACAAATGACAGCTATATGACTCTACGAATACAAGGTTGTTATGCTTGTGGTGGGGGTGGATCTTTAGGGACACTTGTTCTCAATCTTCAGACGAGTTCTGAAAAATACCTTGGCAGTGTGGGTAATCTGCAGTTTGATCTTGAGAAAAAGACTGTCGCATTTCAAAAAGAAACACTTTATAAGGAACCATGTGAACCAGGATACGGATGCGATAATGGCTTTCGTGACGCTTATAAGCCCTCAGGACAGATATACACAGAAAACTTACCGTAGGATTTCTTTGATTTCTTCTTTCTCCCATCGACCTTTCCAGAGTAGGAGTATGCCAAGGATCGTGAGCATACTCATCTGCCAGATATCTACGAGTGAGCCAAAGCCAACTGAGTTTTGAAGCGTGTCTCGCACCTCATCAAAAGCAGAGTGATAGACCGTTGAGACGAGGACACTTTTTGATACAGACCAGAAGTACGCGAACACAATCGCATGCATAATTGTCGGGATACAACTTATCAGCATAACAACACTTGTGGTAAGAATGATATTTCCCGGCATTGTCCGTGCGATCCCTACAATAAAAGGGAAGTGCCACATCCAGGTGATCAACCCATGAAGCAGTAATGCCTTGCGACGAGTGTACTGTTTTTGTAATCGTGGCAACAAATATCCTCTCCAACTAAACTCTTCTCCAAATGCGGGAAGAAGGGTAATCGTAAAACTAAGTACAAATGTCGTAAGCAGTGTTTGAGGAGAAAACTGCATGGCTTTTCCAATCCCAAAGAACTGTTCCAATACAACGGGAGCAAGCCACAAATACAGCGCAAGCAAAAAGGCGACTACATAGTGTTTTGGCTTCCCCCAAGACCATCCAGCATCGCTATACCCATCCTTGAAAATGAATCGTGCGCAACAATAGGAAGCAACTCCCGTCATCACCATTGAAACAAGTAATAGCGGTCTGAAATTTTCTCCCAAAAAAAGATAGGCAATCTGAAAGGGCCAGGAAAAAGCAATGACGACCGCAAGAAAAATTTTGAGTGAAAACTCTGTTGTTTTTGTGATTGCATACTGACGAGAACGGTTCATACCTCCATGATAAGATAAGTAACGATACATTCAGTGACGCACATCACATGCGTCTACCAAGTAAAAGGAGCTCTTGTACCAAGTTCCAAACACCTATGAACATAGAAGAACGAAGCAAAGACAATCCGTGGAAACTACAGACCCCACCACAATCATCTACATACGAAATGTATATCGATGAAAAAGATGGCACAAAGGTTATTGTCTGTGTTGTAGGCAAGACCA
>CAZBKJ010000035.1:1502-11000 GCA_964492495.1 uncultured Pseudomonadales bacterium | reverse complement strand
GTAAAACTGGTTTCAAGCAGGCATACATAATAAAAAACGGACTGACAATCTTAGGAGATGGTGGTGGTGTGTGCCAAGTTTCCTCCACACTTTTTCGAGCAGTATTAAACGCCGGCCTTCCAATTACAGAACGAAAGGGTCACTCGTATCGGGTTGGGTACTACGAACAAAACAGCAAACCAGGATTCGATGCGACTGTATACAGTCCAGTTCCAGATTTTAAGTTTATAAACGACACCACCACACCAATTCTTATCTCGGCAATTGCAGATTCATCGAATACGTTTCTTGAAATAGAGTTGTATGGAAAATCAGATGGCAGAACTGCGAAAATAGAAAACTATAAACAATGGGATAATGTGTCTGCCCCTCCCGCTTTTTACCAAGATGATCCAACGCTAAACGCAGGTGTCGTAAAACAGATCGAGTATGCTGCTTCTGGATTGAAAACCTCATTTCTCTACAGCGTTACCTATCCTGACGGAACAGTGAAAGAAAAAACCTTCCAAACCCAATATGTTCCTTGGAGAGCTGTTTTTCTTCGTGGAACCAAGCTCTAATTCGTAGTGCTCCCGGCGGGAATCGAACCTGCATTTCAAGCTTCGGAGGCTCACGGTCTATCCATTAACCTACGGGAGCAAATACTCAAAATCACTATCGTTTAAAAGGCATAATGACACAACAATACGAATCGTCTTTGTCAGGGAAAATAACGACTGGCTTTGACGCATCGTTGAGACACATTTCAATTTGTGGTGAAGAGATATGAAGGAGTGTATCGAGCACAAAACGGGCATTAAAAGATATCACCCCTTTTTCTTCTCCTGTATAGGAGGAATCCAAGTGAGTTTCATTCTCACCAAGTGTTGCGCTTGAAGAAGTAACTGTAATTTTCCCAGACTCATACGCAAGAGTTACGATCGAAGAGTTTTCTTTCGCAAAAACCAGTGAGTTTCGAAGAGATTGGATAAACTGGGAGGTATCAATTTTCGTTCGAATGAGAAAAGAAGAAGGAATGATTTTTTTATACGGTGGAAACTCTCCTTCCGTGAGTCTCATGAAAACTGTTGTCTCTCCCGCATATAAATATACTTGTTTAAGCTCTTGTGATACCCCAAATTCAATTGTTTTACTCTTTTCCTTTACAAGTGTATGTATAGTCTCTGTGAACACCTTTGCATTGACTATAAAAGAAAATGTATTTTCTTCATTATCGCTATTTTGTATCGTTTTAAGAGCCAGCCTATACCCGTCTGTACAAACCATTGTCGTAGAATCAGAAGATCCTTCAAAAAGAACTGATGCTAGTACAGGTCTGGATTCGTCGATACCCGCTGCATAGGTAGTAGAATCTGTTAATTGAAGCAAAAGGTCTGAAGGAAGTGAAAAAGTACGTTCTGTTTTTAGAGGAAATTGGGGAAAGTCTGAAACTGAAAAGGTTGAGAACTTTCCTTTTACTCCCATCTGGGTGACGAAAAAACTCCCCTGATCAAAGAAGCATTCTACTTTCCCTTTTGTAAGCGTAGATATGAATTCGATAAATGTTTTTGAAAGGACGATGCAGGTACCCTCTTCTTCAATCTTCGCTCCGACAACTGTTTCATACCCAACTTTTAGATTAGTTGATCTGACTGTCAATGAGCCTTCTTTCGCATTCAGAGAAATTCCTCCAAGAGCTGCAAATTGGGAATCAGTAGAAGAAAACTTTCCCGCGCTTTGAATTGCTGATAAAAGATGTTCTTGTAGCAAAACTATTTTCATAGTGTTTTTTCTATTCTATAAAATAGCAGTAGTAATAGTAGTACAGTGGAAAAGTGTAAATCCTTTTTTCACTTGAGAAAAAGCGGTCAAAAAACTGTGCAAAACCTGTGAGTTGTTCGTAGGGAAAAGAGTAAAAGTCATAAATCTCTGTGTATAAACACCTTGTGTATAAAACATTTCCTGTGGAAATATACTGCTTTTTCCAACTTATTAACAGTTACTATTCACAACTGTGAATAAAAACGAAAGTGTGAGTTTTTAAGAAAACATCTGATGAGAAGGTTTCCCCCCTGAAATGCTGGCCCGAATTGCCGAAAGACTTGTTTGTAACTCTGGTGAAGACTCAAGTTTGAGTCTTGTCTTTTTAACAGCATGTATGACGCTTGTATGATCCTTCCCTCCAAACTCTATTCCAATCTGAACAAGAGGAATTTTTAGGTCTTCATACAAAAGGTACATTGCTAGATGTCTATAGTCTACCAGTGGACGAGAGCGAAGTGTGCCACAAAGCTGAACCGTGGTTACTTTAAAATGTGCAGCGACAGTCCTGATAATTTCCTTGGGCTTTATATTGAGCTTCGAAATACTTGGCGACTGTTCTTTGGAAAGAATTTCTTTCACCAACTCAAGGGTGATATCTTTCTTCATGAGTGTCTGAAGACTATGTAGCTGAGAAATAACCCCCTCAATCTTTCGAGCATTATCAACCATTGATGAAATTTGCTGAGCACAATCCATAGGAAGGATAATATTCTTTGCTTCCGCCTTGATAAGCACGATGGCTGTTCGAAGCTCGAACGTGGGTTGTTGAATGTCGATAATAAGCCCCGCTTCAAAACGAGATCGAAGTCTGTCCTCAAGAAGGGTGATTTCATGAGGAGGTCTATCTGAAGTAATGATAACCTGCCCTCCTGCTTGGGTAACCGCATTGAATGTATGGAAGAACTCTTCCTGAACAGCGTTTTTTCCTGCTAGAAACTGAATGTCATCAATAAGAAGAACCTTTACTCCTTGAACTGCATGGTCTTTTTTGTTTGGATAGCTGAAATGATTTCATTTGTAAACTCTTCTCCAGCGCAATACAGAATACTTGTCTGCGGATTGTCCTTCAATATATTGTGTCCAACAGCTTGCATGAGGTGTGTTTTCCCAACCCCTACTCCTCCATATAAAAATAATGGGTTATATGCGCTTCCAGGACTTCTAGAGACTGCCTGTGCAGCTGCATAGGCCATCTCGTTTGTCGTTGAAACTGCAAAGCTATCAAAAACAAAATCGAGTCGAAGTTTAGCCTTTTGAAGAGAAACCTTTAGTGAATCAATTGTTGGTATTGATGAAAATAAGGTGTTCGCCTGGGTTTCAAGAGGTTCTTTCTTTTTTATAGAAGGTGTTGCTGATGTGGTCTGATCAATGGGCGGTGTTTGAACCTTAAACTGTAAATCAACTTTTTTTCCAGTGACTTTATCAAGAGTTTCCTTTACAGTTGCGTAAAATCGACCTTCTATCATCTGCACATGCATTGCTGTAGGGGCTCCGACAACCACGATGGCATGTTCCTCCCCCACGAGCCGAACCTCGCTAATATATGCCTTCTCAATCCACATGTGGAAATGCTGGGATGACATAGAAATCTCCAGATCAGAGAGCGTTTTTTTCCAGATTTCTGTTGCTGTAAATTCCATAAAATAAATCCTATTAGAGGTTTTGTTTAATCATGGTTTTCCACATTTTGCAAGCAGAGTGTTTCTTTTTGCTGTTTTTATACCAATTTGTGAAAAAATGGTGGAAAAACACTGAAAATACTCAAGTGCGGTGGCTTTGTGGATTTGTGGGAAACCGTCTCTTTCCTTGACTTCTCTATTTATCGTTGATCTGGTACAATAGAGGCTTCTTTGTTTGCATTAGAGAGGAATATATGGCTAAAACAAAAAGAACGTGGCAACCACGTAAGAAAAAAAGATCCCGTACTCATGGTTTTTTGAAGAGAATGTCTACCCACACAGGTAGAGAAGTTCTAAAAAGACGCAGAGCAGTAGGTCGAAAAAAACTGACGGTATAAGTATCCTCTGGTAAAGGTCTATTCTGAAACGATTTTTACTCCGATCACATCCTGATTTTACATCTTCAGCTGTACGAAAAGAGTCTAGGTTATTCCGGTTGTTTGTCAAAAAAAGCACAAAAGATTCTTCTCTGGCTATTATTGTCGGAAAAAAAGTTCATGCGTTTTCCACTGGAAGAAATGCCTTGAAAAGAAAAATTCGCGCTGCCCTGCTACTTACCTTGCAAAAAAAAACTGGCCAAACTATAGTCTGTATTGCAAAGCCATCAACTAGAGATAAAACAGTACAAAATATGTATGAAGATATTTCATCAATTCTTCACTAACCTTCTTATTCTGCTCATACGCGGATATCAAAGAGTTAGGGTTTTTTTAGATACTATATGTATGAGTGTGTTTGGGTTTTCTTTTACCTGTAAACACACCCCTAATTGTAGTGAGTACATGATCGGTCAAATTAAAGAGCGTGGTACAATACAAGGAAGTTTCCATGGCGTAGTTCGAATACTCAAGTGCTGGTAATCTATTGATATCTCTCTATATTTTCTCAAGAAAAGTATGGCAAACATTCAAGAAATTTCACAAATGGTTCTTCTTACCCCTATTTTTGAGCTTCTAAAGTTTTTTTACGGGTTTTCAGGAAATTTTGGTTTGGCGATTATCCTCATGACAATTTTTATTCGAACGATTCTTGTCCCCTTCACCTTACCTACTATCAGATCGCAGAAAAAAATGAGGTTACTCAAACCTGAAATTGATAAGCTCAAGAAGCTTCACTCCAAAGATGCTCAAAAACTACAAAAAGCACAGATGGAGCTATTTAAGGAACATGGTGTTAACCCTTTAGCTGGTTGTCTTCCATATATTGTTCAACTAATTGTTATTATTGCGCTCTACAACGTCCTTTCCCAGTTTATTCAGAAGGCTGGTGCTCAAGGACTCGAGATAAATGCGAACTTTTTAGGTCTCGATCTCTCAAAGCCAGATCCTTTCTACGTTATCCCTGTCCTTGCAGCCGTAACTCAATTTATTATGTCTTTAATGCTTTTACCAGGTCTTGAAAAGCATGATCTTGTGCCTGATAAATCAAAAAACAAAAAGACGCAAGAAAAGAACGAAAAAGAAAGCCAAACTCAAGAGATGGCTGAAGTGATGCAGAAGCAAATGGTGTTTATGATGCCGTTAATGACAGGTTTATTTGCAGTGGGCTTCCCTGCTGCTCTTGGCGTGTATTGGATAGTTACCACGGTGTACAGTATTGTCCAACAGTGGTTTGTTGCCGGCCCAGGAGGGCTTGCAGATGTTCCTGCTACGATTAGAAAATTTGCAAAAAGGAGTTCTATATGACGATTCAAGATTTCAGTTCCCAACTACTTGCTCACATGGGCATGAAAGAGATTCAAGTAGACCTGATTGAGGACGAAGACACATTTGTTCTTAGTTTTAAGGTGGATGAAGAAGAAAGTGGGCTTTTGATTGGAAGACACGCAGAAACTCTTGAGGGAATTCAGTTGATTATCCGCCTGCTTTTTCAAAAAGATTACGCCAAGCCAATCTCCGTTAACATTAATGATTTCAGAGAAAAACGCAAAGACTATCTGTTTGATCTTGCAGAACGAACAGCTGAGCGTGTTGTTTCTACAGGAAGACCTCAAACACTGCGCCTCTCTGCCTCTGAACGAAGACTCATTCACTTAGCGCTCTCTGAAAACGAGACGGTTGAAACAGCTTCTGAGGGTGAAGGAAAATACAGAGTACTACGTGTGTTTTTGAAAGAATCACAACCAATTTCCGTATGATGCTTTCTGTTTTTACCGACGGAGGTTCTCGAGGAAATCCGGGGCCAGCAGCGATCGGTGTCGTTGTCTATTCCGGAAAAGAAATTCTTCATGAACATGGTGAGGTGATTGGGGTGACGACAAACAATGTTGCAGAATACAAAGCAGTACTCTACGCCATTCAATTTCTCTCTAGTTCCCTCCCCTTCCCTCCGGAAAAGGTTTCCTTTTTCCTTGACTCAAAACTCGTTGTCGAACAGTTATCTGGAAACTACAAGATAAAAAATGAAGATCTCCTCGATATAGCAAAGCAGATATTCACTGTAATTCGCTCCCTTCCCTTTCCTGTTTCATTCACACACGTGCCTCGTAATCAGAACGCATACGCAGACTCACTGGTGAATAAGGCTTTAGACGCGCACCTGTAATAAAGCTCCCACTGCCCCATTTCTACAGATAATCCCACTATTTCTCACTATAGGTTTCTCGCTTTTCCCGAAAAAAAACAAGTAAAATCACATTTTCTCTGGATAAATGAGCATGCTATACAGCTTGAATACATGGATATGGGTCGGGTTGCAAAACTACCCAACAACAAAAAACGTGGATTATAGGACGAATAAAACCCGTTAAAAATCACTGACAAACTCAAGTCTCCTTGTCATTTACAAGAGAAATTGTGTAGGCTAACAAGGTATGTTGCAAAATGTTCCTATTATCCAGCAAACAGGGAAGCCAGTAGTCTATTTGGTCTCCCCAAGAAGCGTCTTTGCGTCTGAGCTTTCTCAGGCGATTAAAGCGATGCACATGGAACCTATTGTTGTAAGTGAGCAAGAACTTCAAGTTGACGAAAATAGAAGGGAAGGGGATGAGGTTTTTGCTATCTGTTGGTTGGATATTCCACTCTTTCTACCTGACGAAAAGAAAAAAGAATCACTTGAGGCATTTGGGTACCTGGTAGAACAGCATCCTCAAGCACAATCATTCTGCATTTCCTTTGACCTTTTTTACTCCCGAACTGGGAAAGAGGGCAGGGAAGAGAATTTTGGTTTTCCAAAAACTGTTGCAAAAATTCGTGAGGACTTTCCTCACGTTTGCCACTTAGCCTATCAAGATGTTTTTTACCCCTACGAAGAAGGACTTTCATATGTTGGAAGGTTTATTAAAGAAAAACTCTTTTTTGGAGGAAAGGAACGTGTTACTGGAATCTGCCATCCACTATGGTACGAAGACGTTATTACACACATTCTAGAAAAGCTCTGTTCACCTCAGCCCAAAGGTGGAGATTTTCGCGGGAATGAAAAATTTGAGATCCACACAATAGAGGAAAAAGTTCGCTTCTTCACCCACACCTCGACTCATGTAAGTGGAGAAATAGCTTTTCCGTTTGTTTTTCCAGAGGGGCAGGGGATACGAACCCAGAGTTTTGAAACAATTGCTGAAGAATTTGCACTTTCATGTGTACACTCTTCATTTAGCCAAGCTAAAAAAGAAAAAGTAGAACACATAAAAAAAACCAAAGAGGAAGGACGGAAAAAAAGGCACATCAGCAGCAAGCCTTGGGGTAAAAAGATACAACACTTCATTTTGCTCAGTTTTTTTGGCTGTTTGTTTGCATATACGTTGGGTGTAGCACTATTCTTGGGTGGGCTCTTTCATATTAAACAGCAGATTTCGACAACTTTTATCCAAGAAAATACTGATACGCAAACGTTGTTTGGTACGCCTAGATTTGCAAGAGAGCTTGAAGTAATGACTTTTTTTGCAAGAGAAATTCCCGTCCCTTATCATCTTCTCGGCATGGAGATGAGTAAGGATCAACTTCATGAGTTGTTACTGTTTGTTTCCCAGATGTCAGACGTTACAGCCTCATACAAAATGGCGTTTTCCACCTTACAAGAAGGGTACACATCAATATTTTTAGAAAACGAATCAAGTACAACGCTTTCACAAAGTGTGTCAAATTTTGAAAAAGTATCAGTAGAGCTCTCTCAGCTTCAGGCTAAGTTGGGGCAGGTTCGACCACTATTTGTTCTTGGGTTTGGTTCGGCAGAGATACCTGAGCAAATGCAAGATCATGTCGTTGCATCCAGAGAAGAGCTTCAAAGAGAGCAGATTCTTGTGCGTACATTTTCTCAACTAGTTCTGAGCGAAACAAAACAGACAGTCGCTGTTGTTTTACTGTCCCCAACAACTATTCGCCCTTTTGGTGGAACACCAGAACAAGTAATTCTTGCTTCTTTTCAATCCGGAAAACTCCTAGAGATAGAAAAATATTCTGCTGACCAACTAAACTCTCTTCTTGTGGGCACGGTCGTTGTCCCGAGCGAGTCCGTTGAAATTTTGGACAAAGAAAATTGGGAGCTATCAGATGGGGCATTAAGTTTAGATGGAACTACATCCTCCAGGCAGATTGCCTGGTTTTTGCAAAAACAACTACGCCGAGATATTCAAGCGATGTTCATTGCTCGCATGGATAGTGAAACGACGAACGCAACAATAAAAAATCAACCTTTCTGGGGAAACATTCGCCTAGCGCCTGACGCACTGGCTCTTGAGGTTGGTCAAACACACACAAAATCTGTCGGTGTTCATGAATTTGTCCAGTCCCTTGAAGAAAAGAAGCCTATAGCACTTAGGAATTCCTTGCAAGATATTTCCCATTTACTCTCGCAATCAAAAATGGCTTTCTATGTAAAAGAAGCCTCAAGATCTGCGTCAATAGCTGCAAATGGATGGGATGGACGTGTCATGACTCCTGTTTGTCCAAGCTTGTTCTTTGCGAATAAAAACTGTGTGGTCGGGACAGGATACGTCTGGGAGTACACACAAAGTGGTGATAAAAATAGCGTGCAGAGAAACTTTTCCCATCAAGTGTCATTTTCGTCAGAAAAAATACTTCATGAAAGAGTTCTTGAATATGCTCCAACCTCGTCTCTTCAAGGAGAGCCATACACAGCATACATTCAATATGCTGTTGATGAATCGGTGTTTTTTACCAGCGTAAGCGTCAATGATGTCCTCTTGGATTTTGAAAAACTTTCAGTAAGTGTCCAGTTTGGAAAAAAAGTCGTAGGAATCCCGATCGTAGTGGAACAGAATTCCCCAAGTGTTGTGAGGGTGCTCTATGAGCAGGGAGCAATTAGCCCAACTGAAAACTCCTTTGTGTTTTTCGAGCAGAAACAAACAGGGATAGACTCAGTTCCACTACAACTCACCCTGCGCTATGAAGAACCCTTTTTCCCCAAGAAAATTGCACCAGAAGGAAAGATATTGAAAAACAGTACTGAGTTTACGACCACTCTGAATGAGAACAAGATATTTGCAATTGGTTTTTAATTGAGTCCATGAGGTGCGTATGATACAATACGAGCTTCTCTTGTCTTGAAATCTTGAAATAAAAAAGGCACTTTATGACTCAAAAACGACACATCCTCTCAGCAAAACCTCGTACTATCACTGGTCGCAGAGTAAAATCCATCCGAAAAGAAGGACGAATCCCAGCGCCTCTGTTGAGTACAGGTGAGCAGTCAATGTCGATTAGTGTGGATACACAAGAGTTCGAACAACTTTTTAAGGAAACAGGTGAGACAGCACTTATCGACATCAATTTAGAAGGAGAAACGACTCCTCATCATGCGCTTGTTCGAAGTGCAGATACACACCCGGTTACCGACAAGATACTCCATATAGATTTTCAAGAAGTAAGTTTGAAGGATAAAATTACCGCAACGATTCCAGTTGAGGCTATCGGAGAGTCAGAAGGTGTGAAAGCTGGAGCAGTTCTCGTTCTTGTCTATAACGAAATTGAAGTAAAAGCACTTCCAACTGACTTTCCTGAAAAGTTTGAAGTAAACATCGAGAAACTTCTTGCTGTCGGTGACAATGTCACAATTGCAG
>CAZBKJ010000035.1:0-1492 GCA_964492495.1 uncultured Pseudomonadales bacterium | reverse complement strand
AATCGAACTCTCACCAGATGAAGTGATTGCAACTTTGCAAGCTCAAGAGGAAGAGGTGGCTGTAGAGCCGGTGGCAGAAGTTGCAGAAGTTGAGCTTACCAAGCAAGGTGCAACAAAAGAAAAAGAAGAAGAGGGTGGGGAACCAAGTGCTGCACCAGCTCCGGCAGAGAAAAAGTAATCCTTTCCGTTATTTATTTTGGAGTAGATTTTTCAGTGTAGACACCTGTTGGCTGTTTGGATGTATTTTTTCCAATTTTGTAAGTATTTCTCGAGCTTCTTTTTGATTTCCTACATAAAACTGTGTTTGTGCAAGCAGAAATAACACATCAAGGGAGTTGGGATGCTGCACTGAAAGTTTTTCGATATTTTCTTTTCGCTTTGTCAGTGCATCAATGATTGACGCAGCATCAGATCGTCTTTTTTCAAACACAACACGTCTTGCGTTATACGAGGAAACCCCAATAAGTAGCCAGATGCCAAAAAGAACGCACAAGAGAAAAAAAACTTTTTTGAGCAGTGAAAAAAACGGAGCCCCAGCAATACGGACAATAGCTGTTGTCCACAAAAAGTAAAAGACGATAGTCATGGCGAAAGTATACGTTTGAAACGGCAATCAGAAAAGGGGAGGGAAGAGCATCTTTAAGAGGAACTCGGCCAGCTTGTGGTAATAAGCATGCCCTCTTTTTTGAGTTCTTTCCAGATTGCTTCTGTAACAAACGGCATAAATGGGTGCAGCAGGGGAAGGCAAGTGGAATAAGCTGTTGTAAGAGTCAAGAGTACTGCATTCTGATCCTCTCGCTGTTTGTTTTTTTCCAGATAGTCACTTGCAAGTCTATTCCAAATAAAATCGTACAACGAAAGAGCCGCATCTGAAAAACGGTATGACTCTAGATTCTTTGTCGTGTCTTTGATCAATTGCGCAAGCTCACCAAGGAGTTTCGTATCTTCCTCTAAAAGAACAACCTTTTCTTCCGGTTGTATTTTCTCTTGGAGTCCTTCGATATATCGACCTATATTCCAAAGTTTGTTCGAGAAGTTTCGATAGCCTTTCACTTTGTTCTCTGAAAGTGCGATTGGGTTTCCTGGTGCAGATCCCGCAACCAAAGCCATGCGAAGAGCGTCTGCTCCATATTTCTCAATGAGCTCAATCGGGTTCACGACATTTCCTTTCGACTTACTCATTTTGGCGCCTTTTTCATCCGTAACCATCGAGTGAAGGTACACGGTTTCAAAAGGAACCTCACCAGTCTGGTATAAGCCAAACATAATCATACGGGCTACCCAGAAAAACAGAATGTCCCACATCGTATCAAGTACTTGTGTCGGATAGAAACGTTTGAAATCTTTTCCTTCTGGAAAATCAAGTGTTGTTAATGGCCACTGACCAGAAGAAAACCACGTATCAAACGTATCTGTTTCTGGAAGAAAGTCTTTTCCTGGAGAATCAACCGATATCACATATGTCGCATCGACGGGTGCGCGAAGTGATTGG
>CAZBKJ010000034.1:0-11107 GCA_964492495.1 uncultured Pseudomonadales bacterium | reverse complement strand
TCATCTCCAGAAACATCCATAGCGCCTGCTTTGATTGCAGCCTCTAAAAAAGCTGTCGCAGAAAAGCAAATGGATCCAACACTTGTTGATTCTTTACTTTCTGTTGATGAAAAACGACGCTCACTCATCGCTACTGTGGAAGAGATCCGCAAAAAAGCAAATGAACATAGTTCAGGAATCAAAGGACGCAAGCCAACAGAAGAAGAAATTGCCACAGGAAAGAAATTGAAAGAAGAACTCTCTGCTGTTGAACCAGAACTCAAAACAATTGAAGAAGAGTTTCGAACTCTCATGCTACAGATTCCAAATCCAGCATCATCTGACACTCCTGTTGGAAAAGATGAAAGTGGAAATGTAGTCGTACGCACAGTCGGAGAGAAGCCAACCTTTTCATTTACACCACTCCAGCATCACGAACTTGCAGAAAACTTGGGAATGTATGACAGTGAGAAAGCCGTTGCGATCGGCGGACGTCGTGCATATATTCTCAAAGGTGATCTCATTATGCTTGAAATGGCTCTCCATCACTTCGCACTCACACTCATGGTGCAAAAAGGATTTACTCCCATGACTGTTCCTTGGATGGTGAATAAAGAAGCACTCTGGGGAACCGGGTACTTTCCATGGGGCATTGAGGATCACTACACAACCCAAGATGGACAAGGCCTCATCGGTACCTCTGAAGTGTCACTGACTGCATATCATCAAAATACAGTGCTTTCTGAAAAAGACCTCCCAATCAAGATGGTGGGGATCTCGCCATGTTTTAGAAGAGAAGTAGGCAGTTACGGCAAAGACACCAAAGGATTTTTCCGCGTGCATCAATTTACCAAAGTCGAACAAGTCGTGCTGACGGTCGCCGATGAAGAAGTCACACGAGAGTGGCATGAAAAAATGGTGGCATTTTCAGAAGAATTACTTTCAAAGCTTGGACTTCACTATCAGGTACTTTCCATGTGTACCGGTGACATGGGTGCAGGACAGCGAAAAAAATATGACATTGAGACATGGTTTCCTGGACAAGGTGCATTTCGTGAGACACACAGTGCAAGTTATTTTAATGACTTTCAATCACGACGACTGAATATGCGCTACAAAGCAAGCGATGGCACAATCAAACATGTGTACACCCTCAACAATACAGTTGCAGCAACACCAAGACTTCTTGCTGGTGTGATAGAAAACTATCAACAAGAAGATGGGTCGATACAAGTTCCAGAAGTTCTGCAAGCATTTGTTGGGAAAAAAACAATTACACGAAGCGAAGAAAAATAGAAAAACTATTTTCTTTTCTTCTACAAACATTCTTCCTATTGACATGGTGTCGCAATTTATCTTAACTGGTATAAGTAATGTTTTTTCTGTGCACTAAAACTGTACAGAACAAAAAAAGAAAGGCGGTGAAAACATCTATGCCAGTTAAGAAAAAGAAAGCCGTAACAAAGAAAAAAGCAGTAAAGAAAACCGTTAAGAAAACAGTGAAGAAAACTGTAAAAAAGAAAGCAACAAAGAAGAGAGCTACAGCTCGTCGGTAAATTTACTCTTTTTGTACGTATAAAAAGAATGGCCAGTTTTGCGCAAGCAGGATTGGCCATTTTGCTATCAACAACTTTAGATCCTTGCTCTCATCAGACGTGGATGCGAATTTTCATCTGGATATTTTGGAATAAACGCCCAGGCATACCAATCTTCACCAATCAAGACTTCGCCAGTTAGCATCAGTGCCTCTTGAGCCTGAACAAACTGCAATGCTTCTACCGCTCGTTTATCATAGTCCGACAGAGCTTCAGGAGTAATAGCTCCTAAGTCAAGTTGAAAATAGTTTCCATATACTGCATACAACGTACCGCCCTGCGGTATTAACTCATACTCGTATTTATTGTTCATATATCTCCTTTATTTTTGGAAAAATATCACACTTGTAAATACGTCACGACTATCTCTTAAAAAATTGGTTTTTTCTGCTACAATTAGCCTTTCTATAGGTAGAAAAGAATACTTTATGATCAAACTTTTTTCCAAGTTTTTTAACCCACAAGGTGCAACCCTTGATCGATATAAAAAAATCATCGAACAAGTTCATGCTGCACAAGCAAAACTGGAAAAAGTCCCTGATGAGAAATTCCCCGATCTTACACAGAAACTCAAAAAACGTTTGGAAAAAGGTGAAACGCTCGATGATGTGTTGCCTGAAAGTTTTGCACTGGTTCGTGAAGCTGCAAAGAGAACACTCGGAATGGAGCACTACGATGTCCAGCTGATGGCTGGTATTGCGTTTCATGAAGGAAAAATCGCCGAACAAAAAACAGGTGAGGGCAAAACCCTTTCTGCCACACTTCCTTTATATCTCAACTCCCTCACTGGCAAGGGTGCACACCTAGTAACGGTCAATGATTATCTCGCGCAACTTGGTGCGGGGTGGATGGGACCAATCTATCATCTGTTGGGCGTTTCCTCTGCAGTCATCATTCATGACAAGTCATATATCTATGATCCTGACTATCGTGGTGAAGAAAAAGGTGATGATCGTCTTGAGCACTTCCGATCAGTTCCCCGAAAAGATGCCTACGGAGCTGACGTGACGTACGGAACCAACAATGAATTTGGATTTGATTACCTGCGTGACAACATGGCACAACGCCTCACCGACATGGTGCAACGTGGACATCACTTTGCCATCGTTGATGAAGCGGACTCTATTTTGATTGACGAAGCCCGAACCCCACTGATCATTTCTGCCCCTGACTCGGAACCAACGAGCAAATACTTTGATTTTGCAAAGCTTGTGACGTCACTTGTAATAGAGAGTGACTACAAAGTCGATGAAAAAATGCGATCTGTGGTGCTTACCGACCTTGGAATCAAACGCGTCGAGAAAAAACTCAATGTACAGAACTTATACGAAGAAAGTTTTGATACCATTCATCACATCGAAGCGGCTTTGAAAGCAATGACACTCTTTAAGAGAGATAAAGAGTACATCGTCAAAGATGGAGAAGTCATCATCGTTGACGAACATACCGGTCGACTTATGTATGGACGACGCTACTCTGATGGATTGCATCAGGCAATCGAAGCAAAAGAAGGTGCCAAAGTACAGCAAGAGTCACGAACGCTCGCAACCATTTCTCTACAAAACTACTTCAGACTCTACGAGAAACTTTCTGGTATGAGTGGAACCGCACTCACGGAGAGTGAAGAGTTTAACAAAATCTACGAAATTGATGTCCTTCCAATTCCTACACACAGAAATGTGGTACGAAAAGATCATCAGGATGTCGTGTACAAGACGACACGAGCAAAGTACTCGGCAATCGTCAATGAAGTAGAAGAGATTCACAAAAAAGGCCAACCAGTACTTCTTGGTACACGCTCGATCGAGATCAACCAAGTGATTGCCGAACTTCTTTCTCACAAAGACATTCCATATCAGGTCTTGAATGCCAAAAATCACGAAAAAGAAGCCTTCATCATCGCAGATGCGGGTCGACCTGGTGCGGTCACGGTCGCAACCAACATCGCCGGTCGTGGTGTCGACATCATTCTTGGTGGTGCCAAACCAGAACTGCGAGACTTCTCCAAGGCATCTGACTACAAGAAAGCACTCAAAGAGTGGGAAGAACGCCACAATGAAGTGGTGAATGCTGGAGGTCTCCATATCTTGGGAACAGAGCGACATGAGTCACGACGTATTGATAACCAGCTTCGTGGCCGTGCAGGACGTCAAGGTGATCCAGGGTCATCACGATTCTATATCTCACTTGAAGACGAAATCATGCGTATCTTTGGTGGAGACAGAATTTCTGGACTCATGACCATGCTTCGTATTGATGAAAATCAACCAATCGAGGCAGGCATGGTAGGCAAAGCAATCGAGCAAGCACAGATCAAAGTTGAAGGATTTTTCTTTGATCAGAGAAAAAGACTTGTTGAGCTTGATGACGTCATGAACAAACAGCGAGAAGTGATCTACAGAAGGAGAAAAAAACTTCTCGAGCTTATCAGTCTTCCACATAAAGAAGAAAAAGGTGAGTTACCAAAGTCAAAAGAACAAATTCTCCAGATCATTGATAAAGAAATTCAAGATCTGGTGGTAAACAGAGCACCAGAACACTTTACGGATGATGAAATTGACGCAATCGTCAAAGAATTTATCACGATTATTCCATTTGATGATGCATCCCAAACAGAACTGCGAACCCAATTGCTTTCATCCAAAGAGACAGGTGAACTCATTGAGGTCCTGCAAAATATTGCTCACACTACCTATGACCAGCGTGAAGAAGTCGTCGGAAAAGCAGTGATGCGAGACATTGAAAGCTTTACGATCCTGCAAACCATTGATGAACACTGGATGGATCACTTGGATGCAATGGAAAACCTGCGTGAAGGTATCTGGCTTCGTGGAGATAAGCAGGCAAGTCAGAGTGCATACAAGAAGGAAGCATACGAGATGTTTGAAAAACTGATTCTCACCATCGACAGCACTATTGCGAAAAAGATTTTCCGTGTGCACATGGGAAGTGCATCTCCAACCCCAATGGTCGTCGCGCCAAAAGGAATGATCACCAAACATGACACAGTCACGATTGGATCTGCAGTCGCCTCGCAAACATTCTCTGGTGGAAATGCCGGACAAAAAAACAAACCAGTCTCAACCAAAGGCACGACAAGTGATCTTGCAGCAGCACTCGCGGGAGTAAAAGATGACGACAAACAAGTAAATCCAGGGATCGCTCAAGCAAAAATTGGTCGCAATGATCCATGTCCCTGCGGAAGTGGCAAAAAATTCAAGAAGTGTCACGGTAAATAAATAATTCCATAAAAATACCGTGATACTGCTAAGCAGGTGCCATGGAAAATAACTTGTTCCACTAAACTTTCTGTGGCTGCGCGAAAGCGGGTGTAAACCACAAGAGGAAGGTGCTAAACTTTTTACAATGTATTCAGTGTAGTATGAACAAAAATGCCATATGAATATTTGTGTATTTGGCGATAGCATCACCTGGGGCGCTTGTGACTATACAAAAGGTGGTTGGGTGACACATCTTCGCAATCACTTTCAAGAACACGGCAATACTATACTAGGTAGTAACGGTGAGTTTGTTGACGTTGCTGTCTATAACCTTGGGATATCTGGAGATACGACATTTGGTGTTCTTGAACACTTTGAGACAGAAGCTCTTGTTCGAGAAGCAAGTATCATTCTATTTGCGGTCGGTATCAACGATACAAAGTACCACACAACCAAGGATGATGTTTTTATCTCCACAGCTGAATTTGCAGAAAATATCTCAGAACTACACAAGCGAGCAACAAAAATAGCCAATACAGTTCTATTTGTTGGTCTTAGTCGAGTTATTGATGAAAAAACAACAGCAGCTTCGTGGGGAAGTACGAATTTTTATTGCAATGAAAATATAGACAAATATGACAGCATTTTGAAAAACTTTTGTGAAAAAGAAAATATTGCGTATATTGATGTTGCAGGTAGCCTCACACCTGATGATGTAGAAGACGGATTACATCCAAACACACAAGGTCACAAGAAAATATTTCAGCAGGTACTACCTCAAGTTCTGTCAGTAATGAAAATGAGCGGCAAAATAAACGACTCGATAGACTAGAAACTACCCTCAAGCTCCCCACACTCGCGTTCTAAATCCACCGGTGTTATAGTAGAAAACATGAATGAAACCCAACAACCGTTGGCCGTACGGATTCGTCCTAACTCACTTTCCAACTATATCGGGCAGTCTCATCTGGTAGGGGCTGAGAAACCGCTTCGCATTGCAGTGGAACACAAAAAGATATTTTCAATGATTTTTTGGGGGCCTCCCGGAGTAGGGAAGACAACACTTGCTCGCATCCTTGCACTGGCAGTCGATGCAGAGTTTGTGGAGCTTTCGGCTGTGAGTGCGAAAAAAGATGATATCCGAACCATCGTCGATGGCAAATCTTCAACATCCAATAACCAATATTCAATAACAAACAAACCCATCGTCCTTTTCCTTGATGAAATACATCGCTTCAACAAATCTCAACAAGATTTTTTACTCCCATACGTTGAGAGCGGAAAGTTGACCCTCATAGGAGCTACTACTGAAAACCCATCGTTTGAAGTGATTGCTCCCTTACTCTCACGCACACGAGTATTTGTGCTCAACCCACTGACTGACGAAGAAGTTGATCAAGTGATTGATCGATCATTAGAGCAACTCAAAGAACTGAATAAAAAAATCCAAATGGATACAGAAGCTCGTGAGTGGCTGGTGAAAATGGCCAATGGCGATGCCAGACAAGCGATCACTATGATCGACAATGCGTATCATCTGTATCAAAAGCTTGATATTGCTGCACTCAAAAACACCCTTCAAAACAAGTTCCTGCGCTACGACAAAGTCGGCGAAGAACACTACAACACCATCAGTGCATATATCAAAAGTATGCGTGCAAGTGATGTAAACGCATCACTCTATTATCTTGCTCGTATGGTCGATAGTGGGGAAGATCCAAAGTTTATCGCCAGACGAATGGTGATTTTTGCTTCTGAAGATATTGGGCTGGCGCAACCTACGGCACTTGTCGTTGCCAACGCTGTCTTTGATGCGGTGACAAAGATCGGATATCCGGAAGCACAGATCAATCTGGCACATGGGACTGCGTATCTAGCGCAAGCCAAAAAAGATAAGTCTGCGTACAATGCGTACTTTGCGGCACTGGATGATGTGAAAAAATTTGGCAATCTCCCGATCCCAATGAGCGTTCGCAATGCTCCAACCAAACTCATGAAGGAACTAGGATACGGAAAAGGCTACGAGGCGTACACCAAAGAGAGCTTACTTCCAGAAAAATTGAAAGACAAGAAATACTTTTAGTCTATTCGAAGCAGTATTTGCTTACTTCGCAGATCATTTATTTTACTTTTCAGAATGAAGAGATCTGAATTTTTGAATGGGATTTCTGTTTTTTTTCGAATTTCATTGTCTATTAATCCTATACAATGAGCTGTTAATTCATTGATCGTGATATCAGATTCATTGAGCCCACTGGAACGGTATAAAACATCTCTACTCAAATCAGAGAAAATTCTTTTCTCTTGGTCACTGTCCTCTTCATCAAAAGACGAAATGATTTCGAGAATGTTGTTGAGAATGTTTGGGGATACTTTTTTTCTCTCAGTGCTATTTTTTTCCATAAACATTTTCCTTTTTATCTAGACAAACAAAGCGAACTATTCAAAGGGGAGACTCAGTTATATTGCTATTATCATCAAGCGTCATCGACTGTGTACATGCAGAGTAGTTGCCGGTAAGTAACACCGTTTGTCCGACATATGGCTGTGGATCAACGTCTTCTGGATGGATAATCGAGATCACTTCATTGCCTGGAGTAACCAAAATGGTACGAACCTGACTTTGCAGATCCAAAGGGTCTGAGAGCGAGGGAACGCGTGGAAAAAAGGAAAGAAGAAGTGACAGTACACTTTGATTGTTCACTGGGGCTTTGATGGTGAGTATCTGCAGTCTGCCTTGCTCTGTTCGAAAGTTTTGTGCACACAGTGACTGTGCTCGTCCAACTTGGAACGCAACAAACAAGACGATGGGAAGCGCAATCAGCGGGATGGTAAAACGCAGTGAGACAGTGGTCGTCTGATGGTTTTTTATTTCTTGTAGGATCTGAGTAATGCGTTTTAATGGATTGTGGACTTTGATATCGACAAGTGTTTCACCCTCTTTGTCTTCTGATACGTCAGCAAGTGCTTTGGAAAGTGCGTCGGTTGCTCCATACACACGACTGGAAACTTTTGCAGGTTTTTGGGCATGCACATCCCGCGGTGTGGTGAACTTCTTTGTTGACTGCTCTTTTTCTTCCATACAACTTACGTCGAACTTGTAAAGAACTTTCGTTTGATGACGGTGAGAATCACAATGCCAGCAATCCACACAGGACTAAAGACAAGTATCCAGATTGCCAGTGATGCAATACCTCGCAGGTTCAGGATCAATGAACGTACTGCTTCTTTGAATACCACTCCTGGTCTCCATGAGTTGTCTGGAGCATACGGCAGTGAAAGTTCATCAGTAGAAAGGTACACGGTAATACGAGAAAGTTTTGTTGTACCTTCAAGATATGCTTGTTGTCCTTTGATCCCATCGATTTGTTGTTGAATTGAAAGTAGTTCTCGTTGGACATTGAGCATCTCACTCACCGTATTTGCTTGACTTAAGATTGCTTCAAATTTTGTTTTGGTAGTTTCTAGGATCCGTAGGCGTTCTTCATTGTCGACAAACTGATCAGTGACGTCTTGGCCACTGACAAACTCTGAGACGACTTTGACTCCAAATGATTTGATTGTCGTTAATGCTTCTGTTCGCTTGTCGCTGGGAACACGAATCGTGATTGAGCCATTTCCTGCTGTTTCAGGAAGTGACACATTGGAGTCGACTAAGTATCCACCAACTTGTGTCGCTGTGCTTTCAATCTTACTAACTGTACTCTCAACATCATCAACTTTGAGCGAGACATTGGTGTCACGTACAACCATACGCGCTGATACATCTGCCTGTGGAGCAACTGGATCATAGAATGGTGGCATAACCGGTTTTCCCATCCGGATATCTGATTCTTTTGCATCCATCGCAATACCTGGAGCAGTCATTCCCATACTTCCAACAGATTCTTCACTGCGCATCATTGTTGTTAGGGGAACAGGTAAACCTGGAGAACCCATGAAGTTTTGAGAGAGGATATATCCAACAACCAAGAGAAGGAGAACTGTGGAGAGTTTATTATCTTTGATCCAATTGATGAGTTTTGTCATAGTAGTTACACTATATCACTTTCGTACAAACAGCACAGCATTTGGGATACTTCTTCCTGGACCGGCTTTGTATCCGCCTCCTGCCCACAGGGCAATTGAACCACCACTATCAAGATTCATTGCATGATCGAGTCCAAGAGTCTGTAAAACTATTGCCATCTCAGCAACCGTTACATTGCGCACTACTCCCATGTAGGCAGTTGAGCCTTTTGCCCCGATAAAAGCTCGGGTGCCTTTGCTTCCCATCTTTGGGTCTGTGTTTCCCCCAAACTGATTTTGTCCATTGATCAACAAAAGCGGAAAGTTGGAGATCACACTATCAACTCCAGTATCTCGTCCCCAGTCCTGCGCCTTGGAGAAAAAGCGAGCACTCCCACCAGAAAAGATCGCGACGGGATTTTGGCTGTACACATTATTGTCTGAGTTAAAGTATGTTTTATTTTTGTTCATCACAAGCAAATCAAACGAATTGGTTTTCCCAGCACAACTTGGGTAACTTTCTGGACAGAAGTAGGTACCGTTTACACCGGCAAAGGCTCCTGAGCGAGACACATATGATGCTAAAGGCAGGACAGGGCAGTTGTTTCCACAGGAACTGTCAGATGCGGTATCGACAATAACTTTGGTTGAGTTTAAGTCTCCTGCCACAATATCAATTGCAAAACTTCCAGCTGATGTCTGTACAGTTTGTCTACTATATCCACTTCCTGGTGCACTATTGTTCACGGGGGCATTGGCAGGAACTGCAGCAGCTGCCAACTTTGCGTTCTCTGCCTGGATTTCTTTGGTGAGCTGCGCGAGTTTACTTGAACCACTGGCATAGTCTTTCTTCGATAAGTCAGAGAGGATAGACGCGAATGTCTTATCCATGGGAAGACCTTTGCCTTTTCCTTCTTTCAGATCGACAAGCTGTTCATAGAGCGTGAGGGTAGATGCATACGTGGTTTGGATATTTTTGAGATCTGCTTCAAGCTCGTTGTTTCGGACTCGCTGATCCTGCGACTCTAGCTCCACAATCCTTGCACTGTGGCTTGCTAGCTCAAACTGCAAATTCTCTACTTCTTTTCGTGTGAAAAACAAACTACTTCCTAAGTCTCCTGTGCTCGACTCCAACGACTGGTATGAGCGAACGCCACCGATTACAGCAATCACTCCCACGATGCAGAAGACCACAAAGATTGCCCGCAAGAAATCCTGTCGAAAGTGAGAGAGAAAGAGTGGGAGCTTTGTCTTTTGCACAGATGTCACAAATTCAGTATGGCGAAAAAAGGTTTCAGGTGCAAGGTGTCAGGGACAAGGTTCAAGGTTTCAGAGGTCAGGTACAAGGTTTCAGGTTTCAGGGGTCAGAGGTCAAGGTACGAGGGACGAGGTACAAGGGGTCAGAGGTCAGAGGTCAGGGACAATACAAGTTGATCGTTTGTCGTTTATCGAAAGCTAGCAAGAACAGAGCTTCTCCACTCCATGCCGTCTCTTCGACGGCTTGGGTAGTCGAAGAATAAAAAAAGGAGATGGATTCCCATATTCATGGGAATGACACAGCATTAGTAGTCCTTATATACTCTATTTAGCCAAGTACCTACAGAATACTCAGTTAGATCACTAAGACTACGACCTCTACCCATTTCTCCTTCAATAATTTCAAGTGTATATGCTATTCCATTACCAATATGCCTTGCATCCAAAAAGATCTGAATTTCCTCAATAACTCTTGCGGAGACACCATACTTTTCATACGGAAATTCATCTACAGACCACTTATCATCATAGTATTTTCCAAAATCAGGATTTCCTATGTGTGCACTAGAAATCCAAAATGTGGCAAGAAACAGAAAACTATCTGCAGGAGATGGTGAATACTGTTGTTCAATCATAGGCTGTACACCTCCAAATAGTTAGTTTCGAAAACTTCTCACAAATCTGCGTGGATTTTCTTCTTTCTTTCGTTCCGGCTTATTTATCTTGGACGTGAGGTCGTTTCCATCATTATCAAATAAGTGTCCATTGAGTTGAAGATTTTCATCTAAAAATCCAAATCCTTGCCATGCTTCTTTTTCGTCCATATACGCTTTGAGAGCATCTCTAAAGTTCGTAAACGAAACTCCCATTTTCAACTTTCCATTTGTCACAAACACATGGAGTATGTGTTTATAGCTGATCGACGTTATTTCGCTGATACGTTTCGCTTGAACACTTAATTCTTTGAAGGTCTCAACCTCTCCTCGCAAAACAGCATCCTGACCGACAATGAATACATTTGGAATCTCAGTCTGAGAACTTTCATGG
>CAZBKJ010000033.1:3950-12918 GCA_964492495.1 uncultured Pseudomonadales bacterium | reverse complement strand
TAGTAGATTAGTAGTTAGTCGATTAGATACAACGTTTACTTTCGAAATCCCACTAATCCTACTAATCTCACTAGTCTTACTAATCTTATTGATCCACTGATCCACTGGTCTACTGATCTCCCCTCTATACTGCTATCGCTTTTGATGCAATCTTCTCTTGTACTTCTTTGACAAACTGCTCGACAGTCCAGACACCTCTATTTTTATCTCCCCTTGCACGTACAGATACTTGTCCACCAGCTTCTTCTCGTTTGCCAACGACAAGCATGTACGGGATCTTCTCGCCTTCAGCTTTGCGGATCTTGTTCTGCATACTCTCACTCTCGTTCCAGTTCTCAGCTCGGATACCTACTGCCTTGAGCGTTTTGAGTACCTCTTCTGCGTATCCACTTTGGTCTTGAGAGATCGGAATGATGACTGCCTGGATTGGTGAGAGCCAGAGTGGGAATGCTCCTGCAAAGTGTTCGATTAAAAATGCCATAAAACGCTCATGCACTGATAGTGGTGCTCGGTGAATCACGAAAACTTCATTATTCTCTTGTCCTTTTTCATCAGTATATGACAAGCCAAAGCGTTTTTTTGCAGCAAAATCAAGTTGAATTGTTGACATGGTTTCTTCTCTTCCGATCGCAGATTTGAACTGAACATCTACTTTTGGTCCATAGAAGGCAGCTTCATCATCAGCCTCCACAAACTTCACATTCAGATCCACTAGTACTTCCCGAAGCACATTTTGGGAAAATTCCCAGTTTTCTGGCTCATCGATGTATTTGTCAGTGTGTTTGGGATCCCATTTTGACAATCGAAACCAGTAGTCTTTCAAACCAAAGATATCGAAATATTCCATCGTGAGCTTCAACACCCCTGCAAATTCATCTTTGATCTGTTCTTTCGTACAGTACATATGGGCATCATTCATTGCCATTCCACGAACGCGCAAAAGTCCAGCCAGTGTTCCGGACAATTCATTGCGATAACATGTTCCATACTCAGCGAGTCGTAGTGGCAATTCTTTATAGCTTCGTGGTTTATGTTGAAAGATACGATGGTGATGCGGACAGTTCATGGCTTTTAAGTAGTACGTTCCATCATCCATAACCATAGGAGGATACATACTGTCCTTGTAGTACGGGAGGTGTCCTGAAGTTACAAACAACTCTTCTTTGGCAATATGTGGTGTGGACACACGGACGTACCCGGCTTGCTCTTCCTTCTCTTTTGCGAGTTTTTCAATCTGATCTCGCAGGATCGTCCCTTTTGGAAGCCACATCACCAGTCCCTTGCCAACCATCTCATCAATAAAGAACAGCTCTTGCTCTTTACCAATCTTGCGATGATCACGCTTCTTGGCTTCTTCAAGCTGTGTCAAATGGGCATCAAGTTCATCTTTGGTAGGGAATACTGTCCCATAGATACGAGAGAGCATGGCGTTTTTCTCACTGCCTCTCCAATACGCTCCAGCAACTTTCAAAAGTTTGAAGTGTTTGATCTCACTTCCTGGATGCTCCACGTGTCCACCTTTGCACAAATCAGAGTAGTCTCCAGATTTATAGAATGAGAGTGTTTTTCCCTCTCCGGCAAACTCTTGTATGAGTTCAGTTTTGTATGGATTGTCTGCATATTCTTTTTTAGCATCAGCAAGTGAAACTTCCTGTCTCTCAAAGCTTTTCCATGTCTTGATGAGTTCTTTCATCTTGGCTTCGATGGCCGGGAAGTCATTTTCACTGACTGGGCTTTGAAACTCAAAATCAAAGTAAAACCCATTCTCGATCGCAGGGCCGATCGTTCGTTTGGTATCAGGCCACAACTCCATGACGGCAGCCGCAAGCAGGTGCGCCGTACTGTGACGTAGGTTTTCTAGATATTCTGGTGATTTTTTATCTGGCATAGTGTCTGTTCCCAAGTTTCTTCGGGAATCTCCTTATAGTACTTCTGTGTATGTGTTGTCTATTGTTGTTCTGGAGAGAAAGAAGGTTGAGTGAAAAACCCCGCTCTCTCCAATGTAGTTTTTGTTCCGGTCAAAATTGTATTGAGTCGTGGCGAAACAATCCCCGCAATGATGACGGTCGCCACAAATCCCACAAGAAGTGTAGCCAGTACCCCACCAAGTCCAGCCATGAATCCAGCAAAAAACTGACGCTGGGCGATCTCTTTGTATGACACATCAAAGATACTTGTTTTATCGGTGTACAGTACCTTTTTTGATGTCTGAAATGATGGGTTTGTTTTGTTTTTCATATGGCTTAGAACACAAAAAACCACTGCTGTCTTTTGTTCCAAACATTCCAACAAAAGATCTGGTGGTCTTTATTCTCCCTTTTCGCGGGGAAAGCGTTTCTTCTGTATGCAAAGTGGTGAGTTTTGCGAAGAAAATTAGTGTCGTACTTTTCTATAGTATACAACAATCTCACCCCCTGTCATCAACAAAGCAAAGCTAGGTGTGAATGAGTGGGAGTCAAGTAAAATTTTCAAAAAAAATTGAAGTATTATGTTCTTCTTACTTTATTAAGCAACACTATTTCTTCTGCGTTTTTTACTGGATTTTCGGCAGTTACATCAATGACGTAACGGTTGCCACGTATTTCATTCAGGATGCGTATTCGCTCTGCAAGGTATTCAATATCTGGATCACCAAGCTTTGCGATTACGGGTTCATTACTGTACCTGATTTCAGTCATAGGGTCTCCTTTTTTACTTACAAAATCTACCAGGGAATATTTTATACCTGGATACGAAGAGTGCAAGTCCTACTGTGTAGCCTCTTGCTGTTGTTGGAATCGCTGTACCTGCTCGAGAAGTTCAGGAGGGATCGTTATTCCTCTTGATCCTGATGATTGTACCCCTTCATTTTCTGGAGCCATGAGGTCAACTGTCCCACCATTGGTGACGCCTTGGATTTTCTCAACACTCTTCATGAGACCTTCTGCTTGATTGAGAAGTCCTGAAAATTGAGGAACAACGACACGGATGATGAGAAAGTACAGGACTCCCCAGGAGAGAACTGTAACAAAAAACCCACCCAATCCATGCATAAATCCAGCAAAGAAGTTTTTTATCGCTACTTCACTGACTGATGCATCGTAGAGAGATTTGGAACGAGGTGTAGATTGTTGTGCATTTTGATCCATAGAAGTGATCTTCAGTATATGCGGTTTTGGCACAATAGTGAAGCGGGCGGTAGAGGAGTCTTATCCTCACAGAGAACCTTTTAGTCTCTGCTCTGGACTCTTTGTGTACCATGCTTAGCGTGGTGGGGACAAAAATTGACCTCGGTTATAAGGATTTATCCGTATTATGATAGGATATAGGATAAATATATTCAATTTTGGAGGTTCTTTATGGAAAAAATGAGACAAACACTTTTAAACACTGAACAGAGGCAAACACTTGAGGCAGATCGAGCTGACCTTGTGAGAGCAGTTCATAGAGGTGAATATGAAGCAGGAGCTGAAGATCAAATACGAGCTATTGATGCAATGCTAAAAGGTGAACAGGCTCCGACCCCTACTGCAGTCATTCCAGGAACTTGGGAAGAAGACAAAGAACAAGGGGTTAAGTAAAATGTATTGTCAGCTTAGACAATCTCATTCTCTCTGTTGGTAAACCATCGATTGAAGAATCAGTGCTATTTTATGGATAGAAAATAGCAGAGTTTTAGAAACTATCAAAAAAAACTATATGTGTGGACCCGAACGGAGTCGAACCGCTGACCTCTTCAATGTCAATGAAGCGCTCTAACCAACTGAGCTACGAGTCCAAATGCACGAATGAAATTATAACATGGCAAAGATACCTTCAGGTCTAAAGGTTGTCCGGGGAAACGACCATGATTCTGCCCTGTTCTTCAGAACCTATCCTGACTTTATCAGGAGTAACTATGATCGATCCCTTGTGATCATAGTTCTCAGAATCATTTCGTAGAGTTCGCAGGAAATAATACCAGTCTTCTGGATTTTCGAGTTTTCCAGAGAAAATTGCGACTGCTGGTAGTCGTAGTAACTGCTGAATATGTATTGACCAGGCTCGTTCCTGCCTCTCATGCTTCATGCTCTCCATCGAAATGTGAGTTACTGTATCACCTTCTTCTTGAATTGCTTCTGTGAGAATTTCTACGAGTTGCTCTGGGTCTGGAGTTTCTGTGAATACTGTTCCAGGCATCACACGTAGCATCGTGTACATATTTTCAACTATATAGTTTTCGTATAATTCTCTTTTCATAAAAAGATCTCCGGTTGAAAAAAAAGATTATACACCATGTTTTTTAGTCAGATTGGGAAATATTTCGAGCTATCTATTGGAAATTTGAAATTTGGTATTTGCCCGCCTGCAACGTCTTTGACGTAGTCAATGCGCGTAGGGAATTTTAATGCTTACCCAACATTTCGCGCGACCTGGTGTTCTTGACTCATCAAATAGGCAGTCCCACCTTTTTTGTTGTAGACCTGTCCCCAGAATGCACCTTTTTTCTTGGCTCGACTATTGAAGTTTTCAATCCAGGTATTTGCTTCCTGGACACGTTTTCGCATAAGGACAACAAAGTTTAGGAGTTGCTGGAAAAAGTGAACGTGATAGGTTCCAGGATTGACCACATCATTGTGAATTGCTGTTTTCACGCTTCCATCCAAGATTTTCACGTCTTTGATGAGGGCTCGAAGTTGTTCTTGGAGTTGTTTAATCAAGGCTTGGTCTTTTTGTTCACGAAGATTAAAGACTTCTGTCATCTGCATTTCTTTGTGTCTGACAGCTCGCTGTTTCTCCAGATCCATTTCGTTTTTTTGCTTCTCAAGGAGTGAGTTTTGTTCAAATGCTTTGGAAAATGGATCGTTGTTTTTTGCTGGATCATTGGGGTTCTCTGACTGGGACTGGCTGATTCCTCCACCAAAGATACTATTCATCGCGTCATTGACCATCTGTCCTGGGATTGCGGACGCTTGCTTGACAGTCGTACCTCCAATTTCTTGCAGAGCACGAGCAAATGGGTTATTGTGAACCCTCGCTGATGGAGACTGGCTGGACTTTCCTGGTGTATTCATAACAATGTCTGACGACAACGAGCCACCTCGCTCCTTTTTTGTATGCGTGGTGGTCTGAATGTAGAGAGATTATACACAGCTCTCTTGAGGTTTACAACAGGAAAAAAGGCTTATAACTGTTAAGAATCTCCAGGGAAAAGAACTTAAATCTTGGCAATCTTTTTGAGTTCTTCAACTGTTTTTTGTCGAATCAAGACATTCTTGGCTTCAGTTTCCAAACGTGTCTTTGCTTCTGTTGAGAGGGTTTTGGCTTTTTCACCAAGAAGCTTCTCAATTTCCTCTGCAGTTGGTTGTGGATCGATTTCTTTACTTAATTCTTGGAGGATAAACTCAAGTTGCAGTGAAGTTAATGCCTGGAACGTGTAGTCTTGCTCGATGTCCTGGATGGTTTTACCAGCTCGCTTCATATAGACTTCAGGACTAATCTTGTGTGAATCAAGATGTTGGAAAAACTCTGTGATCTGGCGTCTGACTTCATTTTCAAGCAAAACCGGAGCAATTTTTGGTTTGATACTCTTGATCAGTTCCCCAAAGACAGCACTCAAGGCATGTTGTTCTTCCTCTTCTTTTGTAGGTGGTTTTTGCTCTTCACCCTGTTCGTCTGCTTTTTTCTCGTGTGTATGTGATTTGAGATGTTCTTCCTGCGCTTTTTTCACGACTTCTTTCCAGTTGCCAAGCTTGACCTCTGGTGCGACTGCCGTATAGAGCTCCACTTCCCAGTCTCCATCAACCGGAGTGTTTTTTGGATTCATTTGTGGAGTTACGAGGGGTGACAACGAAAGTTCTGTGATCTTTTCAGCGTACAACGGAGGAAGCAGCTGCTGGAGTACTTCTTCGATGAGTTTTTCTCGGTTCAAGCTCTGCTCTACCAAGTCCTTTGGAGCTTTTCCTTTGCGAAAGCCTGGAACAGTCACTTTTCCGGCATACGAGGCCACCACTTTTTCATACGTGCTTTTGTGATCAGCGAGCGGAACGGTGACCGAAATAACGGTATTTTCCCCAAGGAGAGATTCTTGAGGTTCTGGTGTGGTTGGTGTTTTTGCCATAGATACGTCCTACTTGTTGTTACGTACGATACAGTACAAGGAATACTGATTACTTCATTTCACTAAAGGGTGTGACAAATGGGACAGCCTTTGTCTGGAGAGAAAGATGAATTCCCCAGATGAAAACGCCAATGGTTGGGAGCAGACCAATCAAGAGTACGATCAAGTACAGACGCTTATTTGTCATGAATATAGTATATCACGCCAGGTAAACGAGTAATCGGTACTGGCAATGACGATCTAGACAACTATGACTTCTCTGATGTATTGTGGATCCCTATGACAACCACACAATCAACAGACGACCAAATAGATCCAGTAACTATCTCCCCTGTCGAGCCCGCTCTTGAGGACGGAACAACAGAAACAGAGCTTGAGCCAGGAGAAGAGCTTTTGGAGCTTGAGGAACCGAGCTCCTCGACAGCTCTTGAGTCCGCTGAGTCAGAAGGTGCAGAGGATGAGGATGACGATGAAGACGAGGAACCACTGAGTGTATCCAAGAACCCCAAACCAGAAGAGCTCATGGCTTTGCAAGGTATTATCGGCAGGCAATCAGGCAAACTCGATGAACTGCGAGATGACATGAAAAAGCTCAACGAAAGTATGCGATCGATCCTTGAGAACGATCAAGAGCTTTCCCAGATGGAAGAGCAAGTAAAGGTCGCCTCCCAGGAGCACAAGAATCGCAAGCAACAGCTCTCTACTTCTGCCGAGAGTGTCCAACTGCGCATGAAAGTCAAAGAGATCAAAGAAAACATGAAGGATCTTGAGGAAAGTCTCAATACGCATCTCTTAAACTACTACAATCTCACTGGTGTCAAAATCTTTGATGCACCAGATGGATCTCAGCGCGAGATCGACATCAAAGCCAAACTTCGCGCCAAGAAACAAGTAGCGTAGTTTGTCGCTTCTTCCCTTGAATACTTTTCTCTCTGTGTAAATTACTTTACGCTGTTGTGTCCGATGTTATCGGACATTCCAGACAGTGCTTGAGAGTTTTGGAACCACTCCTTCGGTATATTCAAGAATCTTTGCCATGGTTTCAACCACTTTGAGTGGATTGTCTCCTCCAGCAGTTTCTTCTGAAAGCATCGTTGCATCGGTTCCATCATAGACAGCGTTGGCAACATCACAGATCTCAGCTCGAGTAGGTCTGGCGTTATGCACCATAGAGTGAAGCATCTGGGTTGCGGTGATGACTGGTTTCCCTGCTTTGTTACACAGCGTAATCATGCGCTTTTGCTCAAATGCGAGATGTTCAAATGGAATCTCTACAGCCAAGTCACCTCTGGCAACCATCAGCACATCAGATGCATCGATGATCTCTTCGAGATGGTCAAGCGCTGCTTGGTTTTCAATCTTTGAACAGATTTTTGCCTTACTTCCTCGAGAATCAAGCTCTTGGCGAAGATGAAGAACGTCTTCTTTTGATCTGGTAAAGGAGAGTGCAACATAATCAACCATCGCCATATTACTCATCTCGATCTTGGCATAGTCATCTGCTGTCATCGATGGAAGATCAAAGGTCACCCCTGGGACATTGAGGCTTTTTCGATGTTTGATCACACAGTTTTGCTTTGCAACAGCAGTAAGTGAGGTTGGGTTCGTTTCTGTGATCTCAAGTTCAATTGCTCCATCATCAATCAAAATGGTTTGGCCAACTGAAAGCGGCTTAAAAAACTGCTCTGTGGGGATCAAAATATGAGGCTCACTTAGCGGTTCCAAACTAAACTTGATTGAGTCTCCAAGCTTCAATCCAACTTCTTTTTTCTCAACGGTTTCAAGTCGGATTTCAGGCCCCTGCAAATCAATCAAGATTCCCACGTCCAAACCCTTTTGAGCACACACATCACGTACCTTTTTGATACGTTCGTCGTGCCAGGATTTGTCGGCATGCTTCATGTTAAAGCGAAAAATGTTGACACCGGCGTTGATCAGTTTTTCAATCATTTCTTCACTGTCACTGACAGGTCCAATCGTTGCGACAATTTTTGTTTTTTTCATACGTTTTTTGGGTCTTTTTTTGACCACCTTTCTACACTTTATGAATACTTTTACGTCCTAGAATAATTTCTCTTCGAATTTTTTCCTTCGGTTTCCATTTTCCCACTTGCTATTAAAAAAAGAAAGAAATATCAATCCTTTTTTCACTTTTGTTCGGGTAGCAATCAAAATTCAAGAGTGCTAAAACTGGCATGTTGCGTCCTATACTTATTTTGACACCCTCTGATCCAGTATGATTCTTTCTCTTCGTATTTACATCGTCTTTGGAATCTTGATTCCGAGAATTCCCAAGCCTTTTTCAAGCACTGTTGCGGTGGCTTTTGTCAGCATCACGCGCTTTAGTTCTTCGCTTCCTGACCCCACAATCTTGCTGTTGGTATAGAACGAATTATACGCCTTTGCGAGCGAAAAAAGGTACGTACATAAAACGTGTGGGGCGTAGGCAGTTGCACTGCTGCTGACGGCTTGCTCAAAGTATAAAAGCGTGCGAGCAAGTGTTCGCTCGGATGGATTGAACACCCACTCTACGAAGTCTGTATTCTCAGCCTTTTTGTGTTCCTCTGCATTCACCTTTTGTAAGACACTTTTGCAGCGAACTGTGGTGTATTGCAGGTAGGGGCCAGAATTGCCTTCCATCGAGAGCATTTCGTCCCAATCAAAGGTCACATCAAGATGCGCGCTTCGTTTGAGGTCGTTCCACTTGAGGGCGCCGATAGCCACGCTATCAGTTGATAGGTCATTTTCACCCAGTTTTTTGTCTGAAAGTGCTTTTGCACGGACTTTTGCCTCCTCGATCACGTCCTGTAGCCATATCACATTGCCCTTCCTGGTACTCATTTTGCCGTCTTTGAAGCGAAACAGACCATGTTGCAGATGAACACGAAG
>CAZBKJ010000033.1:1867-3940 GCA_964492495.1 uncultured Pseudomonadales bacterium | reverse complement strand
TGAGGCGAAAACCAGCCGAGTAGCTCCTCTATTTTGTAGATTTGGCGAAAGTACAGTTCTTGTTCTGCTCCAACCTCGTTGATAATAAGGGTGTTTTTCCCATACGTCTTGAGGCGGAACTTGTCTGTAGCGAGGTCTCTGGTGGCATACAACGTCGAGCCGTCTTTCTTCAAAATCATCAGTGGCGGGAGACTATCGTCAGGAAAGAAGAATAGCTGTGCGCCTTCTTTTCCTTCCTTGAGAAAACCCGAGGCTTTCAGCTCTGTTACGACCTCGGCCATCTTATCCTCAAAGTATGACTCTCCGTAGCCTCTTCCACCATTTTCTGTGAATGTTACCCCGAGTTCTTGGTAGATTCGATCAAACTCTTGCCACGACCAGTCGATGCACTGTTGCCACAGTTTTCGGGCTTCTTGATCACCATTCTCCAGCTTGGTAAACCATTCTCTTCCTTTTTCCTCAAGAGTGGGATCGTTTTCAGCTTTGTCATGAAACTCCACATAGAGCTTGACGAGTTCTTTGACCGGTTGATCGGCACCAGAGATCAGGGCAATGTTTTTCTCTTCACTCCCCAGTCCTAAGGTTTTGATAGCGACGATCAGTTTTCCAAACTGCGTACCCCAGTCGCCTAAGTGATTATCACGTTTGACGTCAATCCCTACGGTTTCAAGCAAATTTGAGACTGCGTCCCCAATGATCGTTGAGCGCAGATGTCCGACGGTAAATGGCTTGGCAATATTTGGAGATGAGTACTCCACCACCGCGGTGTCCACTCGCAATTTTGTATCAAAATGGAAGGAATTTTCCGTGAAATGTTCAATTTTGTTCGTGAAAACTGTGGAGTTGAGCGTGAAATTGATAAAACCAGGGCCGGCAACGGAAATACTAGCGACAAGAGGCAAGGTTTCAGGTATCAGAGATTGTAACTGATCCACAATTTTTTCTGCCAACGCCCGAGGAGAGTTCCAAAGTGTTTTGTCCATGTTCGGAAAAATCTGCATGGCGATGTTTGTCGTGTAGTCACCAAACTGCGCATTCGCACATTCTTCGATGAGAATTGATTCTTGAATTGGGAGACCAAGAGTAGTGAGTGCAGTTTGAATGGGGGTATGAAGTTGTGTGGTGATGTCCATAGTGTTTTTTTAAATAAAAAAATCCCTCTTAATCAACTATACAATACATGATTAAAAAGGGACGATTTGTAAAAAAACCGTGGTACCACCCTCATTTACTGTATACATTTGGTATACAGCCTTCTTTTCGTGTCGATCCCGTTGATTTCTGTTTCGAATCGTTCAAGAATCGCGACTTCTTGTCTTTTCCGGGAAGCCTCTATTATATCATGGGTCAAACAGACGAGTCTCTCACTTGTATGGGCATGTGTTTGGCTTCATACTATAGATATGGTTCCCCAGATCGAGGAAAATCAGTTTTCGGATGCACAACGCACGCCGTCTTTTTCACGCAAACCCACTTGGATGAAGCGAATGATCATCGTTCTTTCGCTAATCTTGCTGTGTATTGTAGGGTACCTTCTCTATATACAGCGATTTCCAAGAACCACTGCATTACAGCCTATAGCAGTAGCACCCACTCCCACACCCAATCCACTCACAGGGACTTTTGTTGATGGACTCTATGGGACGGTGCTCTTTTTTGAAGGAGATCTCTTACAAGAACTCAAACTTCCAGGCAGAACAATCGATCAGGTTGTGCCAATCGCAGGCGAGAGCGAACAGCGACTTCCAACTGTGCCGCCTTTTTGGTCTCGAGATGGAAAGTATCTTATTTTGTTCTCTGACAACAAGAATAGTGTGACAACTGAGTTCGATACTGGTCTCTTTGTCTCGTCATCAACTCTCAAAGAGCCGCTTGCATCTGGGGAAACGCCGGCTATGAGCATTTCACAGGAGAACTCTATTCTTTCAGTAGGTCGAAAAGACTCAACTTCCAACGAAGAGTATGTGCAGTTTTTTGATGTCCTGACAGGAAAAGAATTAGGTATCCATACCAGGTGTCTTGGGAAAGGAGTCTGGGTTTCAGGCGAGTTTTTCATCACCAAGTGTTTAGTGG
>CAZBKJ010000033.1:0-1857 GCA_964492495.1 uncultured Pseudomonadales bacterium | reverse complement strand
TATACCGTGGTCTCAATCGGGTTTGATGAGGCGTCATCACAAATGGTGTCGTTTGCCAAAGAAACAAAAACCATGCAGTATGAACTACTTGATACCTACGATACCAAGAGTGTGTTTGTCTACAGAAGATCGGGAGTCAGCGGACAATATGGATCTTTAAGCTTTACCGGAGTCTTTACCCCAGAAAAAGCAGAAACCCTCAAGCGCTTTCCATTTGCGGATTCCCTTCGAGATCCTCTGGGTGCACTCAAGGCTCGCATCACCAAAGAAACGAGGATGGAAAATGTCGACGATGTCTCTGTTTCATCAGATAACACCTGGGCGACATTTCGCTCTGGAGATACCATTTACGTGACAAAACTGGATTTGAAAGAAAAACCGTATGCTCTGACAAAGGGAACGTATGCTAGGATACGGCCTTACTAGAGTGAAACTTGAGGAGGGATATGGCATTAGTGGAGATTGACGAAAAGAAAATAGAAAGTGTGCGAAAAATATTTTCTCAGAATGAACAGCGAGTATTTAGTTTAGATGAGTTGCTAGCTTTACTTCCTCAAGAACGATTTTCAAAATATGTCGTAGGTTCGATTCTCTGGAATTTGCGTGAACAACGCTATATCGAAAAAAAAGATTCTGGCTTCAGATTAACTTCAAAGAGAGAATAATTTTTTGTATACTCAGGTTTCTGTTTGTTCTGATAACAATTCCAAGCCTCGCAGTTCCGGAACTACCGCTGCCCCTGCCAATCCTTGAATATTTCCATAGATATTGCCAAGTCCCATATAGATTCGCTGTGACTGTGCTTCACGCACTTTCCAGATTTTCTCCATTGCGGCTCGTTCTCGGTCAATTTGCTGTCGGGTCTCCAGGTACACATCCGCAATCGCTTCCATCTGTTGGCGAAACGCAGGCGACGTGACGTAGTTGTAGATAAGATCCGCTTTCTCTCCTCGGTTTTGTACCATCGCCTTTTCTCGCCCAACGTCCAGGAGTGACTTTCGCAGTGATACAGCGAGTGGGATAAAGAGTTTGAAGTTACAGACCCAGACGCCATCTTTGAGAGAAATCCCACACCAGTTCGCTTCATTAAAAGCCGTTGTGACGATGATAGGTATATCTGCCTTTTCACTGCGAAGATCAGTTTTTAGCTTCCCGATCCAGCCCTCTGACCAACTTTTCGTTTGTTTGGTTTCCCACAAAATCACTCCGCAGACGGTTCCCCGACTACTTCGTACCACTTGACGGATATCAGCACCACTGACACCTTTCCCGACTGGCTCGATCAAGTCATCCCGAAATGTCTCACGTAGCATCTTTTCGAGCTCAAGCTCCAGTACCTCACCTTGCGTTTGCTGCGAACCTTGATTGGCTTTTCGTGACATCTCTTCCAAGTTTTTCTTGAGATCCGAGATCACTTTGTCTTTTTCAAGATCTTTGTGGCGAAGTTGCTCCAAAAGCTGGATCTCTGTTTGCTCTCTGATTTTTTTGCGTTCCTCATCTATTTGTCTGGTGACCTGCAGCTCAAGTGTCCGTTGCTTCTCTTCGAGTTCTCGTTCTTTTTTGCGAAGTACGATCTCCTGTTTTTCTGCCTCATCTCTTTTTTTCTTCTCACTCTCCAGCTCTTCTTGCAAGCTTTTCAATTTTTTTGTGCTTTCCTCATCAAACTGTTTCAGTAGTAGCACCTTGTTTTGTTCTGTCTCCTTTTCCAGTCGGGCTTGGTAGTCTGCCTTAAGTTTGCTCTCGACAGACGAACTGATCTGAGACGTCAGTGCTTCGTCAAGAGAAATGGGAGTTTTACAGTGGGGACAAGAAATGGTTGTTGGATTCATGGGTGCCATTGTAGCAAGGAGTTGTTGT
>CAZBKJ010000032.1:0-13109 GCA_964492495.1 uncultured Pseudomonadales bacterium | reverse complement strand
ATCTACGATTGCGATTACCTTGTGCCAATACTTATTTTTTTCTGAATACAATTCGATCGTCACCACAGGGCGACGCAAGACCCCAAAGTGATCGGTCGGAATCTTTTCGTACTGAAATACTTCTGTCATAGGACGAGGGTATCTTGGGAAGGGATATAGGTAGTAATAGGAACGGCATGGGGATCTTTTTCTCGTAATTCTTGTAAGATTCGACTAAGCTTTCCCCCGGTCTTTGCTGTATACACCTCACCATGCCACACAAGGACATGAAATCCTTTGTTTTTTGGATCTGACATGGTTTGTTTCATGAGTTTTTCGTCTGAGAGTGTTGACTGAGTCATACCCGCATCCTAGTAAAAAAAGGAGCAGCAGTCAACTTTGCCCCTTTGTTTTTCCTTCGTGTTCTGGTATTCTTTGGGAAGTGAAGTCCTTGGTGGACACGTTGGATCCGTCTAGCGTGCCCGCCAGGGATTTTTTTATCCCTCAGCGCTTGTGATATACTTTCTTTGTATGAAAATGATTATCTTCACCCATTCTTGGTGGCTCGCTACAAATAGTTGGCGGGGCTTCTAGTGTGTTTTTTTACAGACAAAAAAAGAATAGCCCGCCAATAGATGCGGGTTTTTTACTACAAAAAAAAGGAAAATACTATGAATGAAGCAATCAAAATACAAGAATATACAGATGTCACCGCAGATGACTTAGGGATCATTGTGCAAGCCATCCATGCGTGTGTGCAGAGTGCATTTAACCGACCAGAGTTCGATCTTGAAGATACTCGGGAGCATCTTTGGCGGGAATAGCGTCCTTGTCGCAAGACTTGATGACAGGATTGTTGGTTTTAGTACCACTGTCATTGGCTCACCCAAAAATATCCTCAAGGATCCAACACTCCCCGATGAGACCGGAAGCTATTTGGCTGGGGTCGCTATCCATGACGACTTCAAGGGACGGGGAATCTACTCACAGATGACAGAGACTTCCGTAGGCAGTGCAACAAAAGACAAGCTTCCAGTTCTGTTTACCAGAACCCAAAATCCCATCGTTGAAAAAGGTCTGCATCATACCTTGCGAAAGATTCAAGGTTCGCAGGATTTCTTGTCGTATGAACTCGAACGAAGACTGATTACTGGCTGTTACGGCCAAACGCTGACCAAGGATCTTCCACCCAGAGTAACTGATGAAGCAATCCAATCAAACTATGATCATATGAGCCAAGAAGCAGGGGATGCTTTTGTTCTGCTGTTTCATCTTTTATACACCAACCCACACAGGAACTAATATGAACAACACTATGTTTGTCACCGCCATTCATGGAGATGAGATCCTTCCCGCACTTGCACTCGCGAGTGTGGGGGAGGCTCCGATCATTGCCAACCCCCAGGCAGTTTCGCGGGGGATACGATTCATTGAACGTGATTTGAATGCGTCGTTTGCAACTGAAGGGAATACGATTGAAGAACAACAAGCAAGAAAGCTTTTGGAAACAATTCCAACCGATGCTTTTGTGATCGACTTTCATACATTTTCTTGTGAAAGCCCTCCATTTTGCATTGTCGTGGACAAAAAAAACATACTAGTAGCCTCACAACTTGGGTGTATGCATGTGGTATATATGAAGCACAACATAAAAAAAGGACACGCTCTTATCAACGTTCGCGATGGCATATCCGTTGAGGTGGGAAAACATCATGATCCGCGATCATTTGCAGAAACGCTTCGTATTCGAGACCGGCTACGGGAACAAAACAAGGCTGCTGAATGCACTGTGTACGAAGTATACGATGTGATTGCTAGACCAGGAGACTATACAAATTTTGTTGTACAGTCAGAAGGGGAAGAATACTTTTATCCTGTCCTTGCAGGTGAACAAGCATATAAACGAGAAGGAATATACGGGCTAAAAGCCAGAAAGATACAGTACAATAAGGAGTTACTATGAAAAAACGAGTATTATCAGGCATTCGAGCAACCGGACGACTTCATTTAGGAAACTATTTAGGTGCAGTCAAAGGGATGCTGGAGCTGCAAAATGATCCAGACTACGAAACTTTGTACATGGTGGCTGACGTGCATACACTCACCACTCCATACAAAAAAGAAGAGTTGCAAAAAAACCGACGAGAAGTGATCATCGATTACTTGGCAGCAGGACTTGATCCGGAAAAATCCATTTTGTTTCAGCAATCAGAAGTGAACTCACACCTAGAACTCGCATTCTACTTCTCATCAGTTGTCACGATCGCCAAGATGCAACATCTGCCAACCTTCAAAGACAAGGTAAAGCAGTACCCTGAGCACGCCACGATGGCACTGCTCAATTACCCGATTTTGATGAGTGCAGATATCTTGGTGTATAAAGCAGGACTTGTCCCTGTGGGAATCGATCAAGAACCACACTTAGAAGTGAGTCGTGAAATTGCACGCAGAATGAACCAAGACTTTGGAACTGATTTTCCAGAACCAAAACGCTTTGCGACCAAAGGAGAGTATGTTCCATCACTCACCGGTGAAGGGAAGATGAGCAAAACTGTAGAGGGAAGTTTTATCAATCTGACTGATGACTTGGAAACAATTCGAAAAAAAGTTGCAAAGATTCCAACTGATTCGGGAAAGGGAAATATCGATGAGTTTCAGAAAGCACCGATGAATCCTGAAAAAGTAGAAAAATATGAAGTAGCACACACAACAACTCAAAAAGGTACCGCTACTATCTTTGAATTTGTTGAACTTTTTCTCGGCAAAGAAAAAAGAGCATCGTATGAAAAAATGTACCTAGATCAAAACAGTCCGGCTTTGAGATACGGAGAAATAAAATCAGAAATATCTGAAGCTATCTACACAGAACTTGCACCACTTCAGGAAAAAAGAAAAGAATTGGAAGCAAATTCAGACTACGTCGATACAGTGATCAAAGAAGGAAATGAAAAAGCACGGATGATTGCTACAGCAACCTGCAAAGAAGTCAGAGAAAAAATGGGACTGTCGTAACTACCGTGATTAGTCTCTGTACAAAATATTTTCTGTTTGAAATATTTCTTCCCGAAGCTGGAGATGCTTGAAGTGAGTAATACCAGTTAATACGAAAAAGACTAGAGGAACGAGTAGAAGTGATTCAGTTCCTGATTCTGATTGCATTGCCATCTTGACTGACACATCAATAGTGGGAAGCTTTTCAGTCGCCTTTGTTAAAATATAGGGAATAAATGATTGTGGAATCAATACAGCAGACCACAAACGTACAAATCGGATCCAAGCATCTTGATGGCGAAGGATTTCGGGACTTCTCGTGTTCATGGGATGTGGTATAGCTTTTATTTTTTCTCTTTAATTTGCGCAGCAACAGCAGACATGGGAATTTCAATATCTTTGATCATTTGGCGTAGTCTACTGTCACTCACGACTCCTGAAAGGAATCTCAAAACAGTCGCACCAAACAGTACAGAAACCGCATCCATAACGCCATCGAAATTTTCTTTTTGAAGCTCAATACCTCCAGAGACGATACATGCAATAATCAGTGCGTATAAGAGGTAATGTGTATGTGTGCTTACCTTCGAACGTTTGTATTCTCTCATTTGAACATCATTCAAAACTGATACGAGAATAGTGTACGTATCATGCGAAAGTTTCTCTTCATTTTCATCCAAAAATCTCGTCAATTCACCGATTTTTGTTTGTACCTGTTCTGGAAGCTCAACAATTTCTTTGTTTGTATTCATAGTGGTTTGCTGTTGGACTATTAATTTCTTTTCTCTTTTTCACCAGAAACCAAAGAATAGGCTGAGGAAAGAAACGCAACAAGAAAGGCTGCAAACGCAATAGATTCACCTCTTAATTGTTCTTTGAGAACACGAAGTATCTCAATGTCGCTTATATAGGATTGTGCCATGACATTTTGAAATGCTGCACCAGCGAAACCTGATGCCATGATCAGTGAAACCACTGCCAATGCCTCAGCCGTGTACGCCTTTTTAACTTTCTTATTTTCTTGGTCTGCCATAGGTTCTCCTTATAGTGAGGGTGATTCTATTATAGGTCTTTATTTTTGGCAAGGAAAAGACTATACTAACCTCATGAGAACGTCTGTGATTTTTGCCCTCACACTAGGACTTCTCCTGTCCTCATTTTTCACCCTGTCCTCTCAAGTACAAGCCAAGGGAGAGATCCTTGGAATCCATATTCTGGGCCCGGGAGAACTTCCACAAGCCAATGCTCTTTTGGATCATGGAGATGACAAGGACAAGTTTGTCACGGTTCCATTTACCCTTGGTGATCTTGAAAAGAAAGCAGAGTGGCAGAAATTCTTTGATGAGTGCCACAGACTCAAAATCAGACCACTCCTTCGACTCGTCACCCGTTTTGAACATCAAGCATGGGCAGTTCCTACCAAGGGAGATATTGTCAAAACATCCACATTTCTCTCAAGCCTTGAATGGCATAGGCCAGAACTGACCGTCATTTTATTTAATGAACCCAATCACGCCAAAGAATGGGGTGGGGCAATCACTCCGACCAGCTTTGCAGAAATCTCACTGTTTGGGGCACAGTGGTTTAATACCGAAGCAAAAACATACACGGTCTTACCAGCCGCGATGGATCTGGCTGCTGATGGACGAAACGGCACCATGGAAGCGTTTTCCTACTGGAAAGTTGCTTTAGCACATAAACCAGAACTCCTAGAGCACTTTGATGCATGGAACTCACATTCATATCCCAACCCTGCATTTGCCGCTGCACCCACTCGGATTGGACAGAACTCGTTGCGAGGCTACGAGAATGAACTGGCATTCCTCAAAACCTATACACAAAAAGAATTTCCAGTCTATATTACGGAAACCGGCTGGAACCAAAACGCACTTACGGATCTCAAAGTGAAGTCGTACTACACACATGCTTTTGAGAATATTTGGAGCAAAGATGAGCGCATTGTGGCGGTCACTCCATTTTTACTGCAGGGAGCACCAGGAACATTTGCACCATTTTCATTCTTGGACAAAGATGGAAAGCCAACGGTGGCGTACGATGTGTACAGAGACCTGCTCAGTGCAAACAATTAAGCTTGGACAATGTCAATATTGTACAGTTGCTTTGCTTCTTTCTCTTCAATCAACTCTATTGAGACGATGTGGTCGCTGGAAACTAGAACACTTTGTGTTTCCTCAATTTTTGTGGATATTTTTTGCGTTTGATCAAAGTACATCGGTGAGAGCAATAAGAGCTCTTGCGGTTTATCGTTTGGATCAGTAGAAGCTCTACCGACTTGGCCAACATACACAATACCGTTGCTGAGAAATACTTTCACCACACTAAACGCCGGAATATGAAAAAAGTTATTCCACAATTTTCCTTGAGGATAAATATCTACATCAAAGATTCGCTTACTTAGTCGTTGAAATTCAACGTTCTTTAACAGTACGACCCAACCCAACATACCTAGTGATCCAAATACTGATGAGAGTGCTAAAAATGCGATGGGATACTGTCCGGAGTGAGGCAGTATCCAAACGCCAACAGGAACTATTTGTAATAGCACAGTAACGATCCAATTTGAAAGTGTCGAAATCATGACCGCCAACGTAATTCGTTGGAAATCTGAAGGATCACGAGCAGGGGAAAGATAATAGTAAAACTGAAGTGCAACAAATCCTGGAATAAGAAAGAAGAGGATTGAAAAAAAATCTGTGACTGCGAGTCCGAAAAGATCCATAGACCACCAATCCTATTTTTTTTCTGTTGATGGTTTTTGCTGTTGTGATGGTTGGGTGTTCCCAGCAGGAACAGCAGTGCCCCAGCTCGTTCTTGCTTGTCTGGCAGGTGCGGGATTTGGGGTTATGATGCGATAATCTCCGATGAATGCCTGGGATGCAAGGGAACCGTATGCAGCTGGCTGGTTTGCATTTTGGGATTTACTCATAGAGCAACACTATACCACAACACTTTTTTTATGAAATTGCCGGCTTAAAAGCTTGTAAAACTCGTTCACAAATAGCAAAAAATTGCGTGTATATCTCACCTGGATTTTCGAAATACTTTTTTTCTTTTGCATAGAATTCTTTGAATTCTGCAGGGGTATAGTGCAGTATTCGCCCAACATCACCGGAACGTTGCGTGAATCCTGCATTTTTTAGTTCGTCAGCAATTGCTTCAATACGATTAAAATCTGCTTCTGGATCATTGAGTTCTGAAAGCACTTTTGCGATGGCTTCTTGTCTTGATGCAATCAGTAAATCTGCAGGATCTACTTCTTCCCAGGCATCGAGTGATTCTTCAGGAGCGGCAAACGATGCGCTCTCTGCTTCAATTTTTCCGGTTGGATCTTCTTTTTCCATATGTTCTCCAGTATTCTATAGTCCATATTTTACCAGATCGCTGTTACCAATTCTGGTTCGGCGCAGAGTAAAACGATTCTCTTTGCACTGCATCTGCCCGGGTAAGGTTGTCACGGCAAGCGTAAATCCACGCTGTGTAACCTCAGTGATACTTCGCTCTGTATGTGTTCCGTACGGATACGCAAAAATTGTTACCGGGTCATACCCATGTTCACTGAGTTGAGCTGTCGCAGTATCAAGCTCTTGCACAAAAAAAGCAGCATCCTTTTGATCCAGCTTTGCATGCGACCATGTATGGTGATCAATGGAGACATTTTGATTGTGTGCTTCTTGGATCTGTTGCCAGCTCAGATACCCAGGATTTTCCACAAGTCCTGTAGCGACAAATAGGTCGGACTTCAATCCCAGTGATGAAAGTACGGGGAGTGCATACGTGAAAAAATCTTCATATCCATCATCAAAGGTAAGCACGATTGGTTTTGAAGGAAGTGAGAATTTGCCGTCAAAAAAATCAGAAAGTTCTTGTAAATGTATCGATGTATATCCTTTGGACTGAAGGCTTTTCATTTGGGTTGCAAAGATACTCGCATCAACCGTAAGACTCGCATGACCTTCCTTTTTTGCTTCGTCCAGTGGCTGGACATGGTGATACATAAGGATGGGTACCTTCACGCAGTGCGATCCACTCGGGGCAGGCAGAGCAGTGGGTTGAGGAACAAGCGTGGCAGGAGGAAAACATCGATACGACGCAGGCTGGAGTAAACTTGCAAGTTTACTCACTGATTTCTTTTCCGTCGCCGCGTTCGCTTCATGTGTCGCAACAAAAAAAGACGTCGTTTGTTTTCCGGAAAAAAGGCTGATCATCAGTACAAAGGAACAGAGAAGTGTTGCTCCATACAAAAAAGAATTAAAAAAAGAAACAGAAAGAAATGAGTAACTAGTTGGGAGTGACATATTATTCCACTGCTATTCTGCAAAGATAATATGTTTCACCTTTTACCAAAGATCCTCGTACACTTTCTCCGTTTTCAGTTGTAGAAATGTAAAATTTTTTCCAACTCTCATCTGCTATCTCTGGATAGCGTGCGCGAATTTCACCAATGATCATTGTCATACATTTTCGATGCCTATACTCAGTGTCAGTAAATGGCCAGGGAAAAGAGTATGTTTTTTTGTCCTGAAGCATCTCTAACTGTCTCTTCCAATTTTGTATTTCTTTCATATATTTTTCACTACAGTTGTGTTGATCAGGAAAGCACTATACAGTATGCTTGAAACCCTATGCCAGACACCCAAAGCACTATCGAACTTTCAAATGTAAAAGATTCTATCAGTTCTTCACCCGTTGTCTACTTTTGTGCTGAGTACGCAGTCGATCAAAAACTCCCGATCTATGCCGGAGGACTGGGGATACTCGCAGGGGACGTATTGGGTCAGGCAAATGAAGACAAGAGACCATTCGTTGCAGTGGGGCTCATGTATCACAAAGGATACCTTCGTCAGGAAATTTCCAAAGATGCCAACATGATCACTTCAGAGCAAGTTGATCCGGCATCAGCAGGCCTTCAGTTGCTTCACGATCAGGGCAAACCAGTTCTCATCACGCTTCCCATCCATGCTCGCACCGTACAGATCAAAATATGGGTGTATTTGTTGGGTTCAGTTCCACTTTTGTTGCTTGATACGGATGTCCAAGGAAATGAAGCACAAGATATTGGTCTGTGTGACCAGCTCTACTTTGGAGACAAGGAGCATCGATTCAAACAAGAAATGGTGCTTGGTATTGCCGGGCTTCGAGCCATTGAAAAACTTGGAGTCACTCCACGACTTTTTCACCTCAATGAAGGCCACTCAGCCCTCATGCTTTTTGAACTTGCTCACCAGCTCGTACAGACAGGGAAGAAGACAAGCATTCAGGAAGCACTCGAGCATTTTGACAATGTTGTGTTCACCAATCACACACTGGTACCGGCGGGAAATGATGTGTTTTCCAAAGACTTGGTGATCTCGTATCTGAGTTCCTTTGCACTTGAATTTCCTATTGATCCGTCACTCCTTACCAAGTTTGGACTGATCCAAGATACATCACTCTTTTCTCCAACAATGTTGGCACTGCGTCTCTCAACAGTCTCGCAGGGGGTGAGCAAACTGCACACTCAAAAAGCCCTTGAAGTCTGGCCTGATCATCCCATGGTCGCGGTAACCAATGGCGTACGAGCGGCATACTGGCAAGCAGAAGCAATCAAAAATGCAAGCAGTGGTGAATCATCAAATGCGTCGTTGTGGGCAGCTCACCTTGAGCAAAAGAAAAAACTCATAGGGTATATCAAAGACACCACAGGCTTTTCGTGGGAAGAAAATACGCTGATCGTTGCGTGGGCACGAAGACTCGCAAACTACAAACGTCCACTGACACTCTTTGAAGATATAGGAAGACTTGAACAACTTCTCCATGCGTCACCGGTTCCAATACGCATTGTGCTGTCAGGAAAACCACATGCCCATGATCAAGCTGCGCAGGACAATCTCAAACACATTTTAGAGTTTGTCGGAAAGTTTGAAGGGAAGATCGTGTATCTACAAAACTATGATATTGAGACTGCAAAGTATATTCTCTCTGGAAGTGATGTTTTACTTAATACACCTGTCCGGGGCTTTGAAGCTTGTGGGACGAGTGGAATGAAGGCTTCACAAAATGGTGTACTCCTGTGTACCACCCTTGATGGCTGGACAGACGAAGTGAGCTGGGAGGGAATTGGATGGAGTCTGCAGGAAGGCGATGGGACGAGTATCTCCACACTAGTGTATGACACACTTGAAAAAGAAGTCTTACCATTATTTTCCAAGCGTGATGAATCAGGACTTCCACAAGAGTGGATTGAGCGAATGAAAAAAGCCATTACGCTTGGGACAGGGCAGTATAGTGCAAAGCGCATGCTTGAAGAACTCGAAAGCCTTGTCTATTCGCGAATACAACAACAATAACTATGACTCCTGCAGTTTTTATTCCAGAAATTTCACTGACACAAGCTGTTCTTTTGGGTCTGATCGAAGGCTTCACAGAGTTTCTTCCCATCTCATCCACAGCGCATTTGATCGTTGCCCAAAAACTCATGGGCTTGGAAACGGTCAATAGTTTTTTTACCGTCGTTGTGCAGTTGGGAGCCATTCTGGCGGTGATCGTATACTTTTTTCAAAAGATTCTTCTGCTTATGAAAGAATCACTCGCGTATCTTTTTTCCAGCACACAAAAAAAATCATTTGATACTCTGCCGACGGGAATCCTTATTCTGCTTGCCTCACTTCCAGTTCTTCTCATCGGATTTTTGATAAGAAATCAAATGGACTCACTGCACAACTCACTGTCTGTCATTGCGATTATGAGTATTTCTGTGGGAGTGCTTCTTGCCATCGCAGAGTGGTACTCAAAACGAAAAGTATCACGCACGACACTACGAGCAAATGAATCGGTGGAACAAACTCCAAAATCCAAACTCTTTCTCATGGGACTCTTTCAAATACTCGCACTACTTCCGGGAGCATCACGATCTGGAACTGCGATAGCTGGTGGACTTTTTGCGGGACTCTCATTTAGCACCGCACTGGAGTTTTCCTTTTTACTCAGTATCCCCGCACTGCTTGTTGCCGGTGGGTATGAAGTACTGAGCGCAGTGCAAACACCACCAACAACGGACGTCCTGCTGATGACACTTATCGGCTCGGTTGTGGCATTTGTGAGCGCACTTGTTTCGATCAAGTTTTTACTTGCCACCGTACGACGACTTGGATTTATTCCATTTGTGGTGTATAGAATAGTGTTTGGTATCGCTATTTTATTACTATGAACTACGAAGACTTACGCTCATTGTCTAAAGCAGGAGTAATTGCCCCTCCCAAGAGCGACGAATTTCTTTCTACCGAAGAGCGAACATTTTTGTTTACTATCGATAATCAACTATCTATCATTTTTACATTTGATATTGATGTGATAATTAAGTACTTAGAGTTAGCTCTAAGCCGTCGCTTTTTTGACAGCATTCCAGTCATACAAAAAGAACCGGCAACAATACAAGATACAAAGCCTCGTGATCGTATCTATTTGCCACAGGTTCAAAACGCAGAGCTCACCGGTGAGGGTCTTCAACTGTGGTTTGGGGATAATCCCACAAAAGAAGGTGAACGCGCTTTATTTATTCGAAAGGTGACAAAAAGAACATAACATTTTTACATACGTTATGAACCTAGACCAACTTCAACCTCTGGTCGAAGAAGGAATATTCCCAGAGATGGGTACGTGTGCTCTCGATCGGCAGATTGCCGAACAAACTTTTTTGGTTGCTTTATCACTCGCGGTTCCACAGGTGCTACAAATCAATGTTAGAAAGATTGCAGTTGTACTACAAAGAGTTCTCAGAACTGAGCCTTTTTTAATGGACACACAGGTCTTTATCGCACCCATTGGATTACTACGAGAAGACACAGTGAAAAAAGGAATCTGCATTAAAAAAGGGTCAAGTACCGCGGTCGAAGGAATTCAGCTTTGGTTTGATACTCATCCTAGTAACATACAAGAGAGAGCCCTGCTTGTGAGAAAAGTTCGACGAGGATAAATTCTTTGTCGTTTTACACAAACGCTTGATTGGGATTGGCTGAGAGTTGTTGTCTGCGAAGTGTGCCCAGTTTTTTATACAGCTTGACGTATTCCTTCATACTCGTATCCCAGGTAAATTCATGATTCATGGCATTGGTGATAAGTGATTGCCATAATTTTTTATTTTTGTGTTCCTCAACGGCACGAGTGATTGCAATCAGAAGACCAAGTGAGTTACTCGCTGCAAATGAAAATCCATTGCCTTTTTTGGTTGAAGGGTTAAAGTCTTCTACGACGTCAGCTAGTCCTCCGGTACGCCTGACAATCGGGATACATCCATACCGCATGGCTTCAAGGGCGACAATTCCGCCGGGTTCAAAGAGACTTGGCATCAAAATCATGTCACTACCTGCAAAAATTTTGTGCGGAAGTTTGAAGTTTGAGTACAGGTGAACCCCCAAAGACTTTGGATATTTGTATGAAAGCAAGCGAAAGTCATTGGCGATTTGTTGATCACCGGCACCTAAGATCACAAACTGGCATCCAAGTTCTTCAATCACATAGGGAAGGGCATCCAAGATAAGTGGAAGGCCTTTTTGTTTATCAAGTCGTCCCACGTATGCAATGAGTGGGACACGATCATCCTGCGTTAAATTAAACTCTCGCTGCAGTGCTCTCTTGTTGATGACTTTTTTTTCCAAGGTAGTGGAGGAGAAGTTTTCGGTGAGTAAGGGATCATGTGTCGGATCAAATGTTTTTGTATCGAGCCCATTGATGATTCCAGAAAGCACGCCTCTGCGTTTGAGCAAGTTCTTTTCCAAGCCCTCTCCATATTCTTGCGTGAGCACTTCAACAGCATGTGTAGGGGAAACTGTACTGATCCAATCAGCATTGAGGATCCCACGAAGTAGCGCATTTTGTCCCTGGAGTTTTGGATCAAAAAAACAGGGCAATTTTTTCATACCATCATCTCTGTCTTTTGGAGGAAGGAAGGAAAAATCCATACTTCCTTGGTAGCGAAAGTTGTGAACGGTATAGAGAATTGGCACATTGCGAAGCATTTTTTTGTAGCGCTTGTGCGTACGTGCAAGTTCAATAAAATACCCCGTATGCCAATCATGACAATGAATCACATCAGGCATCCATTCTTTAAGTTCATACTGCATGAGCAACCATTCAAGCGTTGCCTTGCAAAGTAAGTAAAAACGTTGATGATCATCTCCATATCCGTACGCATTTTCCCGAAGCGCATAGTATTCTCTGTTTCCCACAAAATAGATGAGTGGTTTGAGTTTTTTATACAAAAAAAGTGAACACTCAATACTTTCAGGATCTGTTTTTTTCACCGCATCTGTAGGAACAGAAAAGGATTCAATCAACTTATGTAGCTTATGTTTTCGTGTCTGCAGTTTCCCATAGTAGGGAGTCATGACACGGACATCATGTCCTGCACGAATAAGCGATTTTGATAAAAAGTAGATAACTTGTGAGAGACCACCAACAGTAGTAAACGGAGCAACTTCCGCAGCCAACATCAAAACATTCATGAGGAGATTGTATCACGCATCAAGATGCAAACTTTAGACAGATATAGAAAATTTTTCTGCAACGTACTGTAAAAATGCATCAGACGAGACAGATTTTCCGGTTGCTGTTTGTGCAATTTCGTCGGACGAACGCATTTTTGCATGTTGATGAACGTTCGTTCCTAACCAGTCGTGAATAGTTTTCAAGTCTCCTTGTGCAATTTGTTTTGAAAGTTGGGGCTGTTCTTTGTGGAGTGCATCAAACAACTGAACAGACAACAAACTTCCCAGTGAATAGGTAGGGAAATATCCCATCAGTCCTTGTGACCAATGGATGTCTTGTAAAATTCCTTGTGCATCATTTGGCACATCAACGCCTAAGTATTTTTTGTAACTTTCGTTCCAATACTCATTGGCATCTTTGGGTGAGAGTCTTCCTTCAATAAGCGCCGCTTCGATTTCAAATCGAATGACAATGTGCATGTGATACGTCACTTCGTCAGCATCCACACGAATAAGAGACGGTCGAATGATATTTACTTCGTCGTACGCTTCTTCCCATGTGGCTTTTCCAAGCTGCTCTGGAAAGGCTTTTTGAAAGATCGGGAAGAAAAACTGCCAAAATGCTTTACTCTTTCCGATCATGTTCTCAAAAAAACG
>CAZBKJ010000031.1:0-13529 GCA_964492495.1 uncultured Pseudomonadales bacterium | reverse complement strand
AGGTTGATAGCTTTGATCTGATGCTGGTTGAGTACTCACTTGGGTTGTTGTTGTTGGGCACGTTGGGCCTTCAAAAACTGTTATAGTTCCAGCACCAGCACAGTCTTTAAGTGTAAACGAAGTAGTTCCATTGTAGTTAATTTTACAGCCGCTTGCTTGTTGTCTCACATCTTGATTTTCTTGCGTTAGGAGATATGCAGCACTTGATCCACCTACAATGACAAGAATAGTGATGGCAGCGACTGCAAATTTGCCGGCAACTGAAGAAAAGAATGAACCAATCGTTGATTGAGGTTTGGAAGGAAACGGTTCTGGATTCCCAAACACAGGGTGCTCAGAAACATTGGCAGGTTCGGTAGGCTCTTCTTTTGCATACAATGGAATAGCTGGTGATGAATCTGAAGAGAGATCTTTTTCCTCTATGTTGATTGGGTGCGCCTCTTCTGCTTTTTCTGGCGCTACCGACACTGTGTCTTCTACAAGAGATGCGGTGTTTTCTACTGGCAAGGGGGCTGATTCATTTGTTGGTGGAGCTGTAATTTCTTTTTCCTCTACTTCAGTTATTACTGGTTCAGGGGCTTGAGTATTTTGTGCAGTCTCTATCGGGTTCTCTGGTGTTGTCATACTTGCCGTAACGGCTTGTTCGTCTGATGGAACAGGTGAAATGACTGCAGGCTCTTCTATGGTGATTGGTGAGGATTCCTGTACTGTCGGCGTTTCTGGATTTTCGGCCGGGGTTGGTGAACTCATCGCTGTATCAGAAGTCTGTGATTCAAGCGATGTCAAAATCTCATCCAGTGACGCATCTGCCTGGGGTGTTGAAACTACTGCTTTTGGATTGCTTGGATCGATTGACATGACTCTTTCTAGACTATGGTATTTTTCAGCATTTCTCAAGGGGCAAGATTATGTTTTTTGGTAGGCACTGATATACCAACCAATTCCTAAGAATAAAAAGCCTACGAATAAAATACCATATGTATACTCCATCGAGCCAGCAACGGGCATTTCTGACTGCGTTGAAGGATTTGTACCATCTGGTGATGTGCTATCTCCAGCGACAGTTGGAGTAGGTGTAGGGGCAGTGACCGTAAATGTTTTTGATGCTGATAGTGTTTGTCCAAGAAGTGTTTGTGAGACGGTCAGCGTGTGAGCACCATTTTTGAGTGCTGATGTCGGTTTGTATGTCCAACCTCCAGTAGCGCCAAGCGTGAGGTTTTGAGTCAGCACAGTTGCTCCTGAAAGGCTAAGTTTTACCGTTGCCCCTGCAGATGCTGTGCCAGAGAACGTCGGATTTTTGTCTGTGAGAACTTGCGCATTGAGGGAAGGAAAAGAGATAGTAGGGGTATTTGCGCTTACCGTTGGTGTTGGTGACGCTCCTATCTCTGTGGGTGGGGAAAGTAATTGCGAGGTGAACTTACTTTCGAGTTGCGCAGAAGGAACAGGTGTTGCAGCACTATTGATGAGGTTGAGGTTTGATCCTAAAGTGATTTTGGATACTGGTTGTGCATCAGAGAAGAGAACAGAAACCTGACTTGTTGAGGCGTCAAGTGGGCTTACAGCAAGTAAAGAAAGCTGCGTTGTATCTGTGAGTGTTGCAGGGCTAGTGAGATTTTTGGTTCGGGCACTTGAGAGACTAATGACCCAACTACCCGTGCTTGATGAGAGAACTGAAAGAGGAGCAAGATCATCGGCAGTCAGATAGATGAGAGTTCCTCCGGCTGCAGTTCCATCGGGATTGGTCACATCTCCATACACTGTTTTTGCCGGCGCAGTTGATGGACTTAATGTGGTTATGTTGTACGGTGACCCAGCATTGTCATACATTGTTGTACTCCCAGTGCCAACCTTAAAGTAATACTGTGTACTGGGGTTTAGTGAGAGTAGGGTGACGTGATGGTTTATAAACGACCCAACGGAATTTGAGATTTTATCTCTGTCATCTGTAATGGTTGTGTTTAGTGCGTTTGGGTCTGTTCCATATCGAATGTACCCAGGGGTCTTACTATCAGTTGTCCAGGAAACACTAAAACTCTTGTCAGATACGTTGGTAATTCTCAAATTTTTAGGCGTGGTTTCCGGTGATGCTCTCGGTAAAAATCCTGAAGTTCCGGTGTTGACGAGTAAAATTCCACCTACCAACCCAAGAGACAGAATAAGTAATCCGATAATGGTAGGAATTCGTGTTCCGGTGAGTGAAAAAGCCATGTAATTACGCTAACAGTTTTCTATAGTGCTCACAAGTAGAGCAAATGCATCACCTCTACTGAATTTCTTTTTCAAGCTCAATACTCAAAGGAAATGTCTGCAGCTCTTGGTCTGTCCACCATTTTCTTTGTTCAAGTATTTCCAGTGGCACAGTATCTATTTTTGGTTCAAGCGCAACAACAGTAATTGCAGTTTCACTATCTGGAAGTGCAGAAGAACTGTAGGTCAAATAGATCGATCCCCCGATCCAAATAAAAACAACGAGTATTGAAAATACTAAGACTGCCAACAGTTGTTGCTCAAGGAGTAGTGACGAAATACTGCTTTTTTTGCTCATAGTGTTTTATGGTGTTATCGGGGTTGGCACGCCTTTACTTTGTGTAAACCCAAATGCTCTGACGAATACATTCAGGGACAGAATATTTGAAGCCTCTTGTTGTTGGCTTGGATTCATATCAAAGCGATCAATAAGCAGGACTCGCCGTAAGTTCTGTAGATCTTCTAAAATACCAATAAGCGATTCATATTCACCGCTAAAGCTAAGTGTTAATGGAAAGCTTTCGAGTTCCAAAGGAACATCCGCGCTGCTTTGCAAAGAAATCGGAATTGATGTTTTCTCTATCGGAACTTCTTGGGCAATTGCGGACACGAAAACCACCTGACGTTCTGATGCAATTTTCTCTAGAGCAGTGAGAAGTTCATTGTACTTGGGGGTTGATGGAATTGCGGTATCAAGAACAGCAAATGAACTTTCCTTTTGAGATAGCTCACGCTGTGCGACTGTAAGAGCGGTGATTTTTTGCGTGAGTTTTTGATCAATTTCTTTTTGTTGCTCAATATTTCGAATCAACTGTGCCATGGTTTCTAGCGTCGGCTTAATTGCAGCAATCGCAAAAAATCCAATACAGAGAAGTGACAAAATAAGTGTCAACGAAACTCTTGCAATCGGCTTATCGTAAAACCGATTCAACTGTATCTGTAGGAGTGTTTTTCGTAGTGATGGTCGTTGTATTGGCATAGATTACTTTATAAAACGGGAGTCTCCTCGCTGGTTTGGGTGGGCACAGGCGCAGCTGAAGGAGTGACAGCTTTTTTCTCCAAAAGCAATTGGATGCTAAAAGAGATTCCCTGATCATTCTCTGTTCCAGAAGCAATTTTGTCGACTTTTACAGATTCATACAATGGCTCTTGCTGAAGTGAGAGCAGTAAATTGGCAAAAATAGCAGAGGTTTGTGCTGTTCCCGCAAGCGTCACACTCTCAGTTTGGTACGAAAGCTGATCCAGTTGCACCCCAGTTGGGATTTTTGAAATTGTAGTTCGAAGAACCGTAATAGCTTTTGAGTCTGTAAGCAGCTGTTTTGTAAGGGATATCTTTTTTTGAATAATTCGAGTTCGTTCTTCAACATCCCCGTATGACTGAACAATTGCTTGTTTTTGAGTGACCTTTGTATTAAGGTCTGTGAGATCTCGATCAAGCTTAAATCGAGAGGCAAAGCTCATGATCACAATGATTTCTGTGAAAACAATGATATATCTGCCAACCTGAATAGCCCACAACATCCCTTTTCCGAGTGATGTTTCGTAAAAAGGATCTTTTGGGATAAGGTTAATAAGTGGAACTTGTCTGCGCTTAATACTTGCCATAAAAATATCTCTACTTTTAAGGTAGCAAATATGAAACCCTGATAGCAAGTGAGGTTTGAAGAAAAAAGCTGAAAAAGGAGGGAATAGTCGCTTGAGACTATTTATTCACAGAACGTGCGAGTCTTGATTTCACTCGGGCAGCTTTGTTTCTGTGCCAAAGGTGTTTTTTGACAGCTTTGTCGATAGCAGAGAATGCTTGAGACAAATTTTCTTGAGTTGTTGCTTCAATCATCGCATCTATTGATGTTTTTACTCTAGAACGAACAGGTCTGTTGACTGCTGCGCGTTTTTTACTCTGGCGAAGGGCTTTAATTGCTGATTTGGTGATTGGCATACATGAACTTTTTTATACTAGAAATATCCAAGAAACAGATTATATCACACCTGGTAGCTTCAACCAACGTCGCTTTTTATCGAAAGTCTTGCTTTTCACAAGCATCAAGAATCTTCGTCTTTTTCCTGTGTGAGAGCGTTGTCTCGGATAATAAATGCAGATTGCTTCTCAATTGAGTCGATTTTTCTCTCAAATCGGTCGAGACGTTCAAACAATCTACTCCAGTACAGCTCCTCTTGTCTTCTACCCATACTACTGCTGATAAGTGCGATAAGAGAGCCAAACATCACCGTCCCAGTGGCTTGCATGACGACTCCTATTGCTCTACCAAGTAAGGTAACAGGGACAACATCTCCGTAGCCGACTGTTGTGAGTGTTTGAATTGACCACCAGAGGCCATCACTATACGTATGAATGCTTGATCCAAAAGCGATTTGCTCGATAGGAACGATCACAATTCCAAGAAAAAATGATAAAACGAGTGAACCAAAAAGAAGTTGGCGAAAACGTCGTTGTTTTAACAGCCTATGACGTAGTGATTTCAAGTTCATAGTTTTCTATAGAGTACCAGGTATTTTTTGTATAGGAAAGAGGGCAAGAAAAAACCCAGTTTTTAGAGTAAAATAGCACTCGTATGGCAAAGTCACCAAAAGAACTTCCAGGTACGATCCTCAAACAAATGTCGAGCTTGGCAGCGAGCGGTTTTTCACTGGTCGCAGCCCTTGCATGGAACGATCTTATTAAAGCTTTTATTGAAGAGTTTATTAAACCCTATGCAAGCAAAGGTTCTGGCATGCTTGCTCAACTCCTATATGCAGTTGTGATCACTGCTTTTGTTGTGATCATTACATACCAACTCTCGGTCATCCAAGAGCGATTTGAAAAGAAAGAAGAAAAAGAAGTGCAAAAGAAAAAGTCAAAAAAATAGGTTCAGTACTGAAGCGTATGTTTAAGTGTTTTTGGAATCTGCTCTACTAACTGGTTTGTACGAAAGAATGGTCCAAACTCTTCAAAAAGAGTATCTCCTGCTTTTTTATTCACATAGCTTCCAACAACCGCTGCAGCAAATGGATCATCAGTGAATGCATACAATCCTGCCACAAGACCTGCTAGTGCATCACCGGTTCCACCTTTTGTCATGCCCGCATTTCCGCCTTCAATACGTTCGTTACGATCTTTGGAAGAAATCAGATCTGTTTTTCCCTTTAACAAAACCGTTACGTTGTTCTCCAAAAGCTGGTCTGGCGAGATTTTTTTAAGAAGCCGTTCATACTCTCCGATATGCGGAGTAATAATACATTTTGAATTGAGCAGAAAAGGGTTAATCATTTGTAGCGCCCCAGCATCAATTACCCATTTTTTTGTAGGGTATGTAGACAGAAGGTAGTTTGTGATTGCAAAGGTATCGGAATTCCACTGCTTTGCTGTTGGAATTGAGTATTGGTTATTGAGAGTTGCGTGTTCGTGGTCGTTCTCATCACGGGTCATTCCTGGGCCAATGAGGATGACATCAGCTTCGTCTATATAGTTCTCAATTTCGCCTCGTGGAATGACAACGCCACTCCAAAACTCTTTCTTAGCCTGTGCAATCAGGGTGTTGTTCTCTGGTACAGAAGAATAAAACACCATATCGACCATAGAGGAAACAACATCTAAAGCCCACCGTGACGCTGCATGAAAAAGCTCACTGCCTCCAACCACCAAAACTTTACCATTTTGTCCCTTATGTGAATTAGGATCGATGTGGCGAATTTTTTGTGCGTACTGATCAATATTCATATCCATAGTTTACAGTAATTCAATTATTTTTCCTTTCGTACATTCCTCCGGCAACATTTTGAGTTCTTCTGCGCTCGTCATAATGACTTGTCTATTGGCAAATAACGTAAAAATGATCTCACGATTGGTCTCATCCAGTTCAGAGAACATATCATCCAAGAGAAGCACAGGCGTAATTTTTGTTTCCTTTTCTATGAATTGTAGTGCTGCAATCTTTAGCCACAATACGGCCATGCGTTGTTGTCCACGAGAACCGAAACGGGAAACATCGGTTAAGTCTTTCTTGGTATCAAGATCTTTGTTCAAAGAAAAACGTACCGTGACGTTGTCTCTATGTGGGCCTACCAATGTTTTTCCTGCTGCTACTTCTGCAACTGCGTAGGTGTGTAGGCGCTCCTCATTAATCACTGACTCTTCGTAGACGACTTCACCCTTGATTGGAAACTCGACAAAATCGTTGATAAAAAACAAAAATCGTTTACGTTCTCTTGTCAGAAGATCGCCATGCTTGATAAGCAGCGTGTCCCAAAAAACAAAATCTTTGCGAGAAACGAACCCATCTCGTAACTGCAAAATAAGCTTGTTGCGATGTTTGAGTGCTTTCTCATATTCCCGAAGTGCTTTGGCGTACGAAGTACTTACTTGAATTAACACATCATTTAAGAAATCTCGTTTGTAACTTGGACCATCGGTGATAAGCTCCATATCTTCTGGACGAAACAGCACTGTTTTTAGCGTTCCAACGACATCTGATCGTCGCTTTGCTGTTCCATTTCGCTTAAAACGCGTCGATGCTCGTTTTGAAAGTTCACTTAGAGAGGAAACGACAGCACTCCCAAGTTTGAGGTCTTCATCGTCAATACGTGCGTGAACTTCGATATGTGCAACTTCTGTTCCTGTTCGCACACAATCAGAAAGTTGTTTGGCACGAAAACTTCTTCCAGTCGAAAGGAGTGAGATTCCTTCTAAAATATTTGTTTTTCCTTGACCATTATTTCCCAAGATCAGTGTTTGATTGTCCTCAAACGAGAACTCCTTGGTTTGGAAATTCCGAAAATCTTGAAGTTGTAATGTATGAATGATCGTCTTTTCCATGGCAGGAGTATAGTATCTTTACTTTACTTCTGGCAATCTGGACAAAAAAATGTTCCTCGACCAGCAAGTGCAATTCGCAAAATATTGGTTTTACAACGCAGGCATGGTTTTGATGCTCTTGCATAAACTTTAAAGAAGTTCTGATATTTGCCCTTACCACCAAGTAAATTTCTGTAGGTGTTGTCACTTGCGCCACCTCGAGCGATCCCTTCTTGGAGTACAGCTTCAATTGCTTGAAATAACTCATGTAGTTTTACTTGATCGATACTGCTAGATTCTTTCCTGGGATCGATTTTTGCTATCCAGAGACATTCGCAGGCATAAATATTTCCAATTCCCGCAATTTTTCGTTGATCTAAGAGGAGATTTTTGATGGGTCGTTTTGAATGTCTGCAGATTTTTTCAAAATCTGAGAAGGTAAAGTCTTTCAGTGGTTCTTTTCCAAGAGTATTTATGAAGGGGATCTGCGAGACTTCGCTCGTAGAAATAACATGTACAAACCCAAACTGTCGCATGTCTGAGAACACAAGTTTTTTTCTGTTGTGAAGTACGAGGATAACATGCGTATGAGAAGGAATTTCTTCTTGTGAATCTACTAAGGTAAGCCTCCCAGTCATTTTCAAATGAATGCAAAGTGAGAGTTTTTTTTCGTTCTTTTGAAGATCAACTACGAGTAGTTTTCCAAACCGCCTAGTAGAGAAGAATTTCATTCCAATCAGATCTTCAATCGCTCCTTTGAGGACTTTCGAACCACGGTCTGGGAACTCAATACTGGTGACTTCAAGGCCAATAACGTGTTCTTTCAGTTGTCTTCGAATTGTTTCTACTTCAGGAAGTTCAGGCATAAAAACAGTATCACTAGGAGTGAAAGGGAACTGCTTAGCGTTCTAAAATCGCGAGAAAGGCTTCTTGTGGAATACTTACTTTTCCAAATTCTTTCATTCTCTTTTTTCCTTTGACTTGTTTTTTCAGGAGTTTTTGTCTTCGGGTGATGTCACCACCATACATCCCAGCTGTGACGTCTTTTCTGTACGCACTGATATCTTCACGAGCGATCACTTTTCCACCAATAGCTGTTTGGATAGCAATCTCAAAGTTCTGTTTTGGGATGACTTCTTTGAGTTTCTTGACAAGTTTTTTCCCAACATGGTCGGATTGTGAACGGACGACAATTTGAGAGAGGGCGTCGATCTTTTCAAAATGAACCAGTACATCCAGTTTGACGGCATCCACGGCTTGATAGTCATAGACTTCGTACTCAAGGCTAGCAAAGCCTGACGAAACTGATTTAAGTTCGTCATGAAAATTTACAATGAGCTCTGAGAGAGGAAGAAGGTAGGTTACCTTTACTCTGTTTCCATGCTCTTCAATTCCTTCAAGGGTAGCTCGGTGGGACTCACACAGGCGCATTACAGCACCTAAATATTCTTTCGGGGTGAAGATGGTGCTCAGTGTCACTGGTTCAAAAATTGTCTGGATTATAGCGGGATCTGGATACTCAGTGGGTGTGTGCATTTCTACCGTTTCCCCATCCCGTAGCTGTATCTTGTACAACACCGAAGGAGATGTGGCGATAAGATCAAGGTTAAACTCTCTTTCGAGTCGTTCCTGCACAATCGTGGAGTGCAAAATTCCCAAGAATCCCACACGTAGACCATTTCCAAGTGCGGGAGAGTGAGTGCTTTGATATTGAAGAGCAGCATCATGGAGGGCAAGTTTGCCCATAGCGTCAACAAGAAGGGCAAAATCATCACCCTCAGTTGGATAGAGCTCCATGTACACCATAGGCTGTGGTTCTTTGTACCCAGGGAGAGGCACAGCCGACCGTTTTTGCATAGAGGTGATCGTATCTCCAACCCGAAGAAGGCGAACGTCTTTGAGACCAGATGCGATATATCCGACCTCACCAGCATGGAGAACGTCAGTTGGTCGCATATCAGGCGAAAAGTAGCCAAGTTCTACGGGTAAAAACTCTTCGCTCGTTCCCATTGCAAATAATTTTTCTTTTCTCAGCGTTCCCTTTACCACGCGTACGTACGCAATCACCCCCTTGTGCGGGTGGTAGAGAGAAGTAAAGACAAGAACTTGTAGATCTTCTTCATCTTTTCCGGTAGGTTCCGGTACAAACTTCACGACTGCATCAATAAGACCATCAATGTTGATGCCTGTTTTTGCGCTCACTCTAACAATCATTTCTTCTTGGATTCCAAAAGTCTCAATGAGATCCAATGCAATCTGGTCTGGATCAGAAGCGGGGAGGTCAATTTTATTGATCACTGGAATGATTGTGAGTCCTAGAGCTTTTGCTTTCTCATAGTTACTCAGTGTCTGTGCTTGAATGCCTTGGGTAGCATCGACGACAAGCAGTGCTCCTTCACAGGCCGCAAGTGATCGTGAGACTTCATATCCAAAGTCAACATGCCCAGGAGTATCAATGAGATTTAAGATATATCCCTTGTACAGCATTCGAACTGGAGCAAGTTTGATCGTGATTCCACGTTCTTTTTCAATCGGGTTACTATCCATGACACGCTCAGTCATCTCACGCTCCGTGACGGTCTCAGTCATGCGAAGCAACCGATCAGTCAGTGTTGTCTTTCCGTGGTCGATATGTGCGATAATGGAGAAATTACGAACGATACTAGCTGGCATAGAATCTCTATTCTACCAGAGAAAAATAGAAGTACTGAAGGAAAAAATATGGATACCGTTTTTGGGATGATCGGGAAATATCTAAGTAAAGATTCGGATACACAATGGAATCATACAAAGGTCGTAGAACTACGAATGATGACAAATGCAAGATATGAAGAACCAGATTCAGAAGCAAAGCACGGAATGTATGGAGGAAGAAGAATAATCGGAAGAGACACTCCAATTCAGGGTGGAGTTTACTTAGGTTCTGGAAAACGTGAAGCAATTGTTGTGGATGATACGTACAATGAGAGTACTCTTCTTGAAACCTATAGAGATTTTATCAAGAGAATAAATTTTGAAGACAAAAAATATAAAGACAATATTCTTGAAAAAGTTTTTAATTATGTCAGAACTGTTCTTCCCTATAATGAGTCTGAAGTCAAGAACATTATTACACCACTACAGAAGGATCAAAAAGTAGCACTTGATGTTTTCATAGATAACAAAGCAGGCGTCTGTCGCCATCAGGCTTTATTAGTTGCATACATTCTTGAAAAAATGAAAAGTGAAAGGCATCTAAATGGTACTGCATCCATCGATCGAAATACGATTCCATCACAAGGTGGTCATGCTTGGGTGAGATACGTAAATGGTGCAGGCAAAATTTTAATTATTGATCCTGCCCAAAATTTTATTGGCTCACTTGAAGATTCACTTCGTGAGAGAAACAGTGGCGGTTGGGATTACGAAAGAGCATCTGACATAGGGAGAAGATTTGTCTCTGAACTACCCAAAAGGATTTTTTCAAGAATTAGAAGTTAATCGCAAAAAATTCTATACCTCGTCTTGGACACCGATAACTTCTTGGTTTCGAGAGAGTTTGGCTAGTGATCCACGGATTTTCCCGTGAATAGATCTCACAATTGATAGCTGTTCCACAGAAAAGACAAAACAGAAAATAAGATACACGATCAACCCAATTGTGCTTGCCATTCCTGTCAGGGCGATAAGCCCCAACGTTCGAGTTGTATCAAAAACAAGTTGGTCGAGAATTTTCATCGGAATATACAGAGAAAATGCCATACAAAGTGACGCGATAATGATTTTTGATTGCGGTCCGAAAAATTCAGTCCAGGAGAAAACTTTCAATCTTCTAAAAAGCAGGGTAAGTAAGAGAATAAGTTCAACAATTGCGGCTAAACTTGATCCAAGAGGAATTGAAAGAACTCCCAAATTTGTAAAAACAGAACCACCCCACATAACTGCAATGTTGAGAATCATGCTCAAGAAAGCGACCACGAAAGGTATACGGGTTTCTTTTAAAGCATAAAAAGCTCGAAGAACCACATGAATCATTGCGGTTGCTGCGATTGAAATAGAAAAAAGAGCAACCATTCTTCCGAGTAACACGGTATCAGGCCAAGGTAGTCCTTTTGCACCGTACGCAAGGCGAACAATTGGGATACGAAGGACAAGGAGTAGCGCTCCTGCCGGAAACATGAAAAATGCAATTTGGTGAAGTGTTTTTACCAATAGTTTTACGAATCCCAAAATATCTTTGTCGCGAGCCTCTGTTGTCAGGAATGGAAGAGCTGCCTGGGCGATGGAAACACCAAAGAATCGAACAGGGGCTGCCGTCAGCGCAGCTGAATAGTTCACAATACGAAGGAGCGTACTTCCAAACGATGTTGCCACATACACTTGGAAAAAGTCTTCAAGGGCGTTAGTGGAGAGTGTCGCTCCTCTTGGGATCATCAGTCTCATGACCTCTCTGACATGCGGATCACGAAGGTCAAGCATCGGTCGGTAGCGAAAACCATACTTTATTCCCATCGGAAGCTGGATAAGAAAATGTGCTCCTGCTCCAATAACGACTCCAATAGCAGGCCCGTAAATACCAAAAATAGGACTTAAAAAAACCGTTCCAAGTATTATTCCCAGGTTGTAAAGAACCGGTGAAAGTGCAGGAAGTAAAAAACTTTTATTTGACTGCAGAATTCCGGAGAGAAAATTGCTTAACAGAAAAAAGAATTGTGCGATAAGCATCACACGCATAAGCTGCGACGAAAGATCAAGCTGAGACGAGGTAAACTGATCGCCAGTGAACAGTCCAATCAAAGGTCTTGCAAATATTCCAGCTATAATCCCAACGACGAGATAGAGACCACCTAGAAGTGTGATCAGTGTAGAGACTAAACGATCTTTATCTTCTTGGTTCTGAATCAGACGACTGTAGACAGGAATAAACGTTGCAGAGAGAACTCCAACGACTAACAATTGAAACAAAAAATCTGGAATGCGAAAGGCAGCTAAGAAAGCGTCGATCAGCTCTTTATCAGGGCCAATAAATGTTGACTCAAAAAAGCGATTTTTAATGATGCCTAAGAACGCTGAGACAAAAGATAAACAGCCAATCAGGACAGCTGCTGACATGATCGACGTCTGCTGCGATGAGAGTAGTGATGTGCTTTTTTTAAAGAAGAAAGATACCATTAGAAGATAAGGATACTTCAATTGTAGTCCCAAACAAGGGGTTTCTTTATTCTCTCCATTGATTTTACCGCAAAAGGTGCAAGAATATTCACACAATGTTCCAACCTACATACACCGTCTCAAATAATCTCATTAAATACATTGGTCGGATAGAAGCGTGTAAGGAAGTAATTACCAATGCGCCCTTAGTTCCTGCTTGGGAAGCAAAATTCCGTGATGATGCCCGTGTTCGCACAATTCATTTTGGTACTCGTGTCGAGGGTAACGAACTCACAATGGAACAAGCAGAGCTCCTGATGCAAGTGCATGGAACCGGAACTCCACAAGACCTTGGTGAACAAGTAGGCGTAATTGCTCGAGCTCGAGATATTCAAGAGGTGCTTAATTATCGAGAGGTACTCAAATGGATCGATGACTGGGGAGGGTACACAGCGAAACAAATTCAGTACACTGATCGTATTTTGGCAACACTTCATCAACTGACCACGCGAAATATTTTGCCACTTGATCAACTTGGGAAGTATCGAACCCAGCAAGTTGTTATCCGTTCCGCAACGGATGGGAAAGTCGTTTTTCGTCCCCCAGTCTTTGTCCAAATTCCTACATTTATTTCTGATCTGATGGAGTGGTTGAATGCTCCAGCTCACCACGATATTCACCCAGTTATCAGGGCAGGAATTGCACATTATGAACTAGTACGAATCCATCCGTTTATTGAGGGAAATGGTCGGACAGCTCGTGCCTTTATGTTACTTATCCTCTATGCAGAAGGCTATGATATTAAAAAACTATTCTCTATCGAAGAGTATTTCGATAGAGATATCGATGGATACTATCGAGCCCTTCTTTCTGTCCAGCAATCTCAGAAACAAGATATGACGTATTGGCTGGAGTATTTCTGCTTTGGTATGGCAATTGAGCTTGATCGAGTGAAAGCACAAGTACAAAAACTCTCGCAGGATGCAAAGTTGAAAAATTCATTAGGCGGTGTGCAGATTGCCTTGTCAGAGCGACAGATCGCGATCTTAGAGCTATTACAGGAAAAACGAAGCGTGACGACGAATGATATTGTTCGGATCCTTCCACTTATTTCTACAGACACAATCTTGCGTGATATGAAAGACATGTTGAACAAAGGATTGATTAAAAAAGAAGGTGTTACAAAAGGTGTCGTGTATTATTTGAAAGAACGCTAGAATAGATACACTTATGTTATTTTCTGAATTTTCTTCGTATCTCTCTCGTATTGAAGAGACCACACTTCGAAACTCAATTACAGAGATTCTTGCAGAGCTTTTTAACAAGCTGAAAGAAACAGAAGTAGAACCAGCGTGTTGGC
>CAZBKJ010000030.1:0-14241 GCA_964492495.1 uncultured Pseudomonadales bacterium | reverse complement strand
TTATCATTGATTAAGCCTAACAGTTTTTCCGCTAGTTCGGACTTCGAACAAAAGGAGAGTAACGTTTACTCAAGTGTGACCCCACCGAGATTCTCCGACTCGCTACGCTCGCTGGATTGAGCAGGTGCCTCCCAATCGAGATTTCCGACTCGCTTTGCTCGCTGGACGGGCAAGTGCTTCGCTCTTGCCTTTGCGAACTGATTAGTTTGAACTAGCTTGAGAGCTATAGATAAAAAAAATTGAGCTTTCGCTCAACTTTTTTTATCTGTGACCCCACCGAGATTCCCCAGAATCATAGATTCTGGACTAGTCCCGAACTTTGTTCGGGGGAACTCGCGATTTCAAAAAACGTCGTACATTCCCATACCTTTTAATATAGGATTCTCGATCTTTCGCTTCTTTTGCGGATGAGTACTGTTCAAAATAGACAACACGGTACGGTCTATGCGAACTTGAATATGTTGACTTTCCTGAATTGTGTTGCGAAAGCCGAGAATTTAAATCAGAGGTAAAACCAATATAAAATGTATTATCTTTTTCAGATTGGAGAATGTACGTAAAGAATTTTTTTGAAATACGAGTTTTCATGTCCGATGAGGACATGATACAAAATAAGTCCCGTTTTGTGGGACTTATTTTTGTATTGTGACCCCACCGAGATTCGAACTCGGGTTGCCTGGATGAAAACCAGGTGTCCTAGGCCTCTAGACGATGGGGCCCCGCTAAGCGAGGCTTTCCCGAGCTTAGCTCGGGTGCCAATTCTGCGCAAAACGCAAAACTACCAATATTCACTGAATATTGATGTGAGCCCGGTGCGGATCGAACGCACGACACAGAGCTTAAAAGGCTCCTGCTCTACCACTGAGCTACGGGCCCCGCGTCGGAACACACTCACTTCGGAGGGTTTGTATTCACAAACCTCTAACCGTTTCGTGGTTCCTCCTCTTCAAAATTCCTCGAAGGAATTTTGTTTCGATACAAAATCTACTACAAATCTTGTATGGGGCAATTCTACATTTTACATAGACTGCGACGAAGGGAAACCTACATACTGTAGGCTGTTGTGTAGTATATCATCCAGGGGAAACTAGGTTCAATATCTTGTCTTGCTTGATCTATCCTGTATACTATTGCGGTAAACCCCCTTGAGTAGATGGCGTTTACAAAAAAAGTCGCACACACAATCAAAAGAAACACTGATTATGTCATCACTCCACATTTCCATTTCTGCTGAGCGCCTCTTTGATATTGGCCCTCTTGTGGTAAGCAACTCTATACTGACAAGTACGATCGTCACTGCTCTCATTGTCCTATTCACTCTAGCAGTTCGTTCGTCACTGACAACTACCGGAAAACCAGGCAGATTTCAAACTTTTGCAGAGTTGATCGTTGAAGGTGTACTGAATTTATGTCGAGATATTACCGGTTCTGCCTCAAGAGCAAAAGAGTTTCTTCCTATAGTTCTATCGTTTTTTCTCTTTATTGCCATCAATAACTGGATCGGACTCCTTCCAGGGGTAGGAACCATCGGGTTTCGAGAACACGGAGAAGCACCAGCTCATGCATCAGCCACCAGTCCGTTTGCACCCAAACTTGTAGAAGCAGTAACAGCAGAAGATGATCACACAGAACCACTAGAGGAAAGTGTGGTACCACTAGAAGGCACTCAAGCTGAAATCACAGAAGAGCATGCAGAAGAAGAGGAAGCTGCGTCTGAAGGTGTCTTTGTTCCATATTTTCGTGCGGGAACCGCTGATTTGAATACGACTTTAGCGCTCGCCATCATCAGCGTTGTGCTTACTCAATACTATGGATTGAAGCACTTAGGGCTCTCATACTTGACTAAATATATCAATTTCACCAGTCCGATTATGTTCTTTGTAGGTGTGTTGGAAACCATCCTTGAAGTAGCCAAAATCATGTCATTTGCGTTCCGTTTGTTTGGAAACATCTTTGCAGGTGAAGTTCTCTTGGCTGTTATGACATTTCTTGTACCGGTCATCGTTCCTATGCCATTTTATGGCTTGGAGTTGTTTGTTGGCTTTATTCAAGCCCTCGTCTTTTCTATGCTTTCTCTCGTGTTCTTTAATCTGGCAACAATCGGACACGGAGAAGAACATTAATCGTTTATAAAAAGGATCCTTGTACAACAATCGTACAGGGAAAAAGATATGGAAACACAAAATATTGCCATGGGTATCGCAATTGCCGTCGGAGCATTTGGCCCTGCTATTGGTATTGGAATGATTGCTGGAAAAGCAGTCGAAGCTATTGGACGCAATCCTGAAGCAGCAAGCAAAATTCAGACAAACATGATCTTGGGTATGGCATTCGCTGAAGCTGTTGCTATTTACGCCTTGGTCGTTGCGCTGATTATAAAATTCGTTTAACTATAAAGGCTCTTGCCTCCAAGCAGGAATACGATTATGGAAATAAATATTGCACAAATACTTTTTCAAATCATCAACTTTGGTGTGGTGTTTGTGGCACTCACCTACTTTTTGGCCAAACCTATCACCAAGATGCTTGATGAGAGACGTCAAAAAACAGAAGATGCAGCGAAGGCAGCAGAGGAAACACTTCGTGAGCGAGAAGACGTGGAGAACATGAAGAAAAAGGCAAAAACTCAGACAGAAAAAGATGCCCAAGCTGTCATTGAGCAAGCCAGAGCCGATGCAAAAGAGCTCAAAAACAAGCTCACCAAGGAAGCAAAAGAAGAAGTCGCACAGCTGAAAGAAAAAGAACTCCAAAAAATGGCAAGTGAAAAGAAAGCCATGATGGAACAGATGGAAAAGCAAGTAAGCTCACTCTCTATTGCGATTGCCTCAAAGGTGTTGGGAGCAGAAGTCAGTGAGAAAACACACAAAGCACTTATTAGTAGTTCAATCAAAGAACTGGGCAAAATTGCATAAGATATGAAAAGAGGTCGAGAACAAGGAAGAGATACTAGCCCTAATTCTTTTCAACGAAAAGATATTGCATGGCTGATCGGGTTGTCTCTTTTACTTGTATCAGGAGGGAGTACTGCTTCTGAGGCAACACCAGCAGAAGTGCAGACTGCACTAAACGATCCTGAGTGTGTCAAAACACGAGTAATTCTTGACCTTGGTGAGACTGAACTTGGACGAACTGTGATACAAATGAGCGCTGAGCAATGCGGACCTTTAGAACTTGGAATCGTCGAAAATACTACAATTTTTGAAATAAAATAATGTATGAACATACTCATTGAATCCGCCATCAAGCTTGAAACAGCAGAACACAAAGAAATAGAAAGCATACTGTCAAAAAAATACAGTGATGCGACATTTTCCTATGTCATCAACCCTGCCATCATTGGTGGGCTGCGTGTCACAATGGGTGGAAAAAGAATTGATTTGTCACTGGCTGGAAAAGTACAACAAGTAGAGAAAGCACTACAATCTTAATATGTCACCGCAAGAAATAGGGTATGACGCAGAGAAGATAGAAAAACAGAATAAACGAATTCTCGAATTTGTAGCAACGCACAAAGATGCATTACAACTGATTCTAAAAGATACGACTAGGAACAAAAAAGCCGGAGAAATGTATTTGAAGTGGTGGAATGAAAAACGCGCTAAGAGAGACAAAACTCTAATACAAGAAAAAGAACTTAATCTCGAGTCAGTAGGAATGGACATATTTGGTATTTTTATTTCAGAATCACGAGGAACAGGAAATATAGCATTCGATCATAACAGAGCAGAAAATCCCCGTCTATGAAAACACATTTCGATCAAATCAAAACCACCACATTCACCACCCAAGTCGAGAGTGTCGGAATAATTACGTCTCTTGGAGATGGAATTGTCAAAGTCTCAGGGCTTGATGATGTCATGATGGGAGAAGTTGTTCGATTTGAAAATGGAAAAGAAGGACTTGCATTCAACCTCTCCAAAACCGAGGTTGGTGTGATCTTACTCTCAGATAGTACTGGGCTGGCGACCGGACAAGAAGTCAAAACCACCGGAAGAATTTTGTCTGTTGGAGTTGGTGACCAAATCGTTGGTCGTGTCGTCAACTCTCTTGGATATGCCATCGATGGAAAAGCTGCATTTGAAATCTCCAAGTACGAACCATTGGAAAAAATTGCTCCTGGTGTGATCAATCGTAAATCTGTGTCTGTTCCGCTTCAAACTGGTATTAAGGCAATTGATGCCATGATCCCTGTTGGACGTGGACAGCGAGAACTGATCATTGGAGATCGTGGAACAGGCAAATCAGCTGTGGCGCTCACCACCATGATCAACCAAAAAGGCAATGGAGTTATCTGTGTGTACGTAGCGATCGGACAGAAACAATCGTTCTTGGCTCAAACCACAGCTTTGCTTGAGCGCTTCGGGGCAATGGACTATACAGTGATTGTTTCCGCTGCTGCTTCTGATCCTGCAGCCATGCAGTTCTTAGCACCATACGCTGGAACAGCAATCGCAGAGTATTTCCTTGATCAAGGAAAAGATGTCTTGATTATCTACGATGATTTGTCAAAACATGCTGTCGCATACCGTGAAGTTTCACTTTTGTTGCGCCGACCTTCAGGCCGTGAAGCATATCCTGGAGATGTCTTTTATCTTCACAGTAGACTCCTTGAGAGAGCCTGTCGACTTGATAAAGAGTATGGTGGGGGATCAATCACCGCTCTTCCAATCATCGAAACGCAAGCCGGTGACATCTCTGCATACATTCCAACAAACGTCATTTCCATCACCGATGGACAGATCTACCTAGAATCAGCTCTCTTTAACGCCGGTATCAAACCTGCAATCAACGTTGGAAACTCCGTGTCTCGTGTCGGAGGAAGTGCACAGATTAAAGCCATGAAGCAAGTGGCCGGATCCATGAAGCTTGATCTTGCACAGTTTCGAGAGCTTGAAGCCTTCTCACAATTCTCATCTGACTTGGATCCAAAAACCAAAGCAAGTATCGATAGAGGACAAAGACTTACTGAGCTTTTGAAACAAGGATGGGACAGACCACTTGCAGTCACCGAGCAAATTGCGGTCATCTATGCAGGAACCCGTGGATACTTGGACAACGTGAAAAAAGAATCCGTCGTCACCTGGGAACAAGAATTCTTGGAGTTCTTCAGTGTTGATGGACAGAAGGTGTCAGAACAAATCCTCAAAGAACAAAAACTCAACGAAGCTATCGAAAGCACCCTAAAACAACTTATCGAGAAGTTTAATAACACACACAGTGAATTGATGATGGAAGCATAAAGTTGCACCTATGATACAAGTCGATGTTGAGAAGATTCGAATTCCATCAGCAGAAGTGTACAAAGATGTCGAAGAAAAATTCAAACTAAACACTGTTTCACGAACATTTGATGTAGGAGGTCTCACAACCATTCTTTATTTTTCTTTTACAGAAGTGGTACGTGAGCTTAAAGGTTCTTTACCTGATACTTTTGAAGAGCTACAAAAAGATCCTGCTTATCAATTTGAACGAGATGGAATGCAAATAAAACTGGGAATGAGTAATCGAAATAGAAAGAATGGTGGAGAGATTTTTGACGAGTACGTCCAGGGAATGTACGTGCTGATCAACCGTCAAGAAAGAACATAGCTCGTATGGCACAAGCACGACTTATCAAATCCCGCATCAAGTCAGCAACAAACATCGCAAAGATTACAAAAGCGATGGAAATGGTGGCAGCCTCAAAGATGCGACGAAGCCAAGAACAAGCGCTCGCGTCACGCCCATACACCCATAAACTCCTTGAAATGCTTCATACGATTGGAACCAATACAGACAGTTCTTTGCACACCTTGCTTCAAGCCGGAAACCCAACGGCACCAGAGCTACTTATCGTTATCTCAACCGATAGAGGACTTGCAGGAAGTCTGAATGCAAACTTGTTTCGTGCTGCACTCTCAGAGCTCAAAGTCATGCGAACACCAAAAATCTTGGCCGTCGGGAAAAAAGCCAGAGAGTTTGCAATCAAGTATGGATTCCCACTCGTAGCTGAGTTTAACGGTTTGCCAGATCGGTTGTCACTTTCTGATGTGCTCCCAATTGCAGAAGTCTTTGTGAAGGGATTCTTAAGTGGAGAGTTTGGTAGTGTCAGATGTCTTCACATGCAGTTTGTCAGCACCTTGTCTCAGACTCCAGAAATAAACAACTTGCTCCCAATAGCGGTACAAAATGTGAGTGCCCAGGGTATGATTCCACAACCAAAAAAGCCCATGGAAAAGAAAGAATATACGTTTGAACCAAATCCAACTGAGATCTTGAACTTTTTGTTGCCGTTTTATACGGAAAACGGATTCTTTCAAATCATGCTTGAAGCAAAGGCAAGTGAACACAGTGCACGTATGGTCTCAATGAAGAATGCCAGTGACAATGCCAAAGATATCGTCGGATCACTTAAACTCGAGTATAATAAGAGTAGACAAGCGGGAATCACCAGTGAACTGCTGGATATTACCACAGCAGCAATGACTGTATAAAACTATGTCATCTGAATAGGAGTTAAATAATTGGAGCATATATGGCAAAACATCTAGGTACTATCACCCAAATCATCGGACCTGTCATTGACGTCAGATTTGACGATCACTTGCCAGCGATCTACAACGCTCTGCATTTGACCCTCAAAGATGGCAAGATTTTGACGCTGGAAGTCGAACAACAGCTCTCAAAGGACGAAGTCCGTACCATCGCCCTTGGCCCCACAGAAGGAATTATCCGTGGGACAGAAGTCGAAGACACTGGAGCACCAATCATGGTTCCAGTCGGGGATGCCACACTTGGTCGTATCTTTAATGTCACGGGTGATCCAATCGACAACAAAGGCCCAGTGAATGCCAAAGAATTTTCTCCAATTCACAAACCAGCACCATCACTCACCGAGCAAGAAAACTCAGCACAGATTTTGGAAACTGGAATCAAAGTGATTGATCTCATTGCTCCATTTGCCCGTGGTGGAAAAACTGCTGCATTCGGAGGAGCAGGTGTTGGAAAAACAGTCATCATCCAAGAACTCATTCGTAACATCGCTGAAGAACACAGTGGACACTCAGTGTTTGCTGGAGTCGGTGAGAGAAGTCGTGAAGGAAACGATCTCTATCACGAAATGGAAGATTCAGGAGTCTTGAAAAACACGATCATGTGTTTCGGACAGATGAATGAACCACCAGGTAATCGTCTTCGTATTGCACTCACCGCTCTTGCAATGGCTGAATACTATCGTGATGAACGTGGAGAAGATGTGCTTTTGTTTGTTGACAATATTTTCCGCTTCTCACAAGCTGGATCAGAAGTGTCGGCTCTCCTTGGTCGTATTCCATCTGCTGTTGGATACCAACCAAACTTGGCAACCGAAATGGCAGCTCTTCAAGAACGTATTACCAGTACAAAAAAAGGGTCGATCACGTCACTGCAAGCTGTGTATGTGCCTGCTGATGACTATACCGATCCTGCACCAGCAACGACATTCTCGCACCTTGATTCGACGATCTCACTTGACCGAGCACTCGCTGAGCAAGCACTCTTCCCAGCGGTGGATCCACTCGCAAGTAGCAGTAAAATCTTGACTCCTGACGTGGTTGGACAAGAGCACTTTGATGTCTCACGTGGAGTCCAAAAAGTGCTTCAGCGCTACAAAGAACTGCAAGACATTATCGCGATTCTTGGTATCGATGAACTCTCAGACGCTGATAAGTTGACTGTCACACGTGCGCGAAAAATCCAGAGATTTTTGTCACAACCATTTTTCGTCGGAGAAGTCTTTACCAATATCCCAGGAAAATACGTGAAGGTTTCTGACACTGTACGATCATTTAGAGAAATCTTAGATGGCAAACACGACGATCTTCCAGAACAAGCATTCTATATGGTTGGAACCATTGAAGATGCGGTGGAGAAGGCGAAGACACTGTAGTTGATAGATACTAGTTTACCCGCCTGCATCGCTTGTGCGAAGCATTGCGGGCAGGTAGATGATAGAGAGAACGTATGGATACATTGAGACAGCTTGGAATTATAAAGACTGAAAATAATTGGTAAATAATACGAGGAGAGAATATGAGTGTTGAAATACGTAAGACAGATAGAGAGGCAGAAAATATCGAGAATTTTGAACGATCTTTATGGCCAAATCGTGTAGAAGGGGCAAAACGCATGGTGGCAGCTGCTCGTGAGTCACTAGAGTTTGGGAAAACTTCTTTAACGGTTAAGGAAGTAGAAGAAACTCAAGAGTTCCTCGGAAAATTAGATGAAGAAATAATAGAGATAGAATCCCAATACAACGCCGGAGGGGATCTCAAAGAATTAGGAGAGAAAATTGGAAGAGTCACTAGACTGGGTGAAAAAATATACCAAGCTATAATTAACTATGCCGAAGGAAAGAGAAAACTGAATGATGCTTTAGCAGGAAACACTCGTTACACAGTACCTTTTAAATAATGTTTATTGAAAATAACCAATCATTTCGCTGTGCACACTGCCAAAAAATCGTTGCATTACATCCGACAAGTAGTCGTAATCACTGTACGTTTTGTCTGACAAGTTTGCATGTGGATGAGAGTCCAGGAGACAGGAAAAATAATTGTTTAGGAATCATGAGACCCATCGGGCTTGAAGTGAAATCAAGGAAGACACAGATCATTTTTAAGTGCGAGAAATGTGGAGAAGTTGGGAAAAATATTGTTGCGGAAGATGATAATAAAGAATTGCTGATAGAGTTGTCAGGAAAGCCAGTTACAAAATAGTGAATACCCAACGCTCAATATCCAACAAACATGTAATAACGAAATATAATACATTCATACGTTGGAAATTAGATATTTATTGAATATTGGATATTGAAAATTAAACAGCTATGCCATTGCATCTTACAATCGTTACTCAGGAAAAAGAACTTCTGTCACAGGAAGTTGATTCCATCACCGCAATGACTACGACTGGAGAAGTTACCATTCTGCCAGGACACATTCCTTTGATGACCAAACTTTCTGATACTGAGTTTGTGTACCGGTTCAAAGATACAGTGAATAGTCTTGCTATCACCGGCGGTTTCCTCAATGTTGAACCAGATAATAAAATCGTGGTACTTGCTGATGCGGCTATACGAAGTGAGGATATCAATGAAGCAAAGGCTGAAGAAGCCCGCAAGAAAGCATACGACGCAATGCAAAATGAAAAAACTTCAAAAGTGGAGATGAAGATTGCAGAAGGTGAACTTCGCAAAGCAATTCTTGAACTGAAAGTTGCGAACAAGCGAAGAAAAAACATCTAATTTCCGGTAGTATCACCCTATACATCTGGATTCCCATCTACATGGGAATGACACTATAGGCCATCCTCTATTAAATAAAAAGGTGTCCTAGACAAACAACATGGGTTTTGTACAATAACTGGAAGTTTATTGCTTGTATGAAGCGCACCCCCAAAAAGGTGCGTTTATTACAGCTAAGGGAGGAATGTATGAATTCGATAAATGATGAAGTGATCCTCACACAGGAAGGATACGATGAAGTTGCTGCAGAAATTGCCGATATCAAAGAGAACAAGCTTCCAAAGGCAATTGAGCGTGTAGCGACAGCTCGCTCCTTTGGTGATTTGTCTGAAAACAGTGAGTATCATGCCGCACGTGAAGACCTCGCGTTCCTAGAAGGTAGGCTCGCAGAGATCGAAGACTTACTTGCCAAAGCCAAAGTCATTAAGAAGAAAAAGGGAAACAGTACTGTCTCTGTTGGATCTACCGTTACTGTCCATATTGGTCGCTCCAAGCACACCTACAAAATTGTCGGTGAGTGGGAAGCAAATCCAGCTGAAAAAAAGATTTCGGAAAGTTCACCGCTCGGAAGAGCTTTGGTTGGGAAAAAGATCGGTGAAGAACTGGAAGTTGATGCCCCTGCAGGAAAGATTAAGTATAAAGTGGCCGAGATAGAGTAACACGCATTCTACTGTGGTGCACACTTCGTACTCACTGCAAAAAAATATCATCACTGTTAGGTCTGTTGTTTCTGAAAATGATAGTGCGGTTGCAATAGTGCGACCCAGAAAAACAACAGGACGACTTTCCTTTTTTCAAATAGGGGAAAAGGATGTAAAATAGTTGTACAAATCAAATATATTTCTAAGAGAGCAATGAAGGAATCTGACCAACCAATTCCACGAAGTAGGCGACAACAGGAGTTTATTGCATACCTAGATGCAGTGCTAGAGCCAGACCTCGAACCTGCTCCCAAAAAAAAGCCTGTTCTGCTCTCAGGCGCACAAAGTGCTGGCGACGCATATCTGACAGGTGGCATGGGCGAACTGCACGATTACCTGGAAAAGAATCCTTTGCGAGAGTAAAGATCATTTTGTCCTATCCGAAAGAATCAGACTATGCCAAAAAACGCACAACAGACACCTCCACACTGGGTTGAAAAAGTAGCCTTTGATATTTTTGCATGGCAAAAAGAGAACAAGATACAAAAACTTCATGTCGATGACATGAAGACTCCATCGGGCAGAGTACATACTGGAGCACTTCGTGGTGTGATCCTCCATGATATCGTGGCAAAAAAACTGTTAGAGACAAAAAAAGATATTGTTAGTACCTACGTTTTTAATGATATGGATGCGATGGATGGGCTGCCGGCATACCTTGATGCAGCGAAGTGGGAACAGTACATGGGTGTTCCACTTTGTAGAATCCCAGCACCTACCCTTGAAGAATCTGGACTTGATGTGAACTTGATGAGTGAAGAAGAGAAGACACAGATCCGAAACGCGACTTCATTTGCACAGGTGTATGCATTTGATTTCATCAATGCCTTTCGCAAACTCGGATGCAGCCAAGAACTCGTCTGGACACATGAGTTGTATGAAAAAGGACAATTTGATCCGCTCATCAAACATGCATTAGATAATGTTGATAAAATTCGATCCGTCTACGAAGAAGTGGCAAAGTATTCTCTTCCACCAAAGTGGCTTCCTATTCAAATCTTTTGTGAAAACTGTGGCAAACTCTCAACGACACTTGCAACTGACTGGGATGGAAAACTCGTCACCTACGAGTGTCAGCCAAATCGTGTGAAGTGGACAACAGGCTGTGGACATACCGGAAAAGTCAGTCCATTTGGTGGAACAGCAAAGATGCCATGGAAAGTAGAATGGCCAGCACACTGGATGCTTTTAGGAATAACCATTGAAGGAGCAGGAAAAGATCATACAAGTGCAGGTGGATCTCGTGACATGGCCAATCACTTAATGGAAAAAGTATTTGATCGCTTTACTCCTTTTGATGTTCCGTATGAATGGATATTGATTCGTGGAACAAAGATGAGTTCTAGTAAAGGTGTCGGGACATCCGCACGAGAGTTTGTGGAGCTCTTCCCAACTGAAGTTGGACGCTTTTTGTTTTTACAGAAGCAGTATGGACAAGTAATTGATTTTGATCCGCATGAAAGTGCGATTCTTGATCTCTTTGATGACTACGATCATGCAGCTCGCGTGTACTGGAAAGAGATTGATGATGATTCGCGCATGGCAACATCGTTTAAACACTCACAAGTTGGAGCGATACCACAACCTCATTTCTTACCTCGCTTCCGTGACCTCGCTATCTGGATGCAGTATCCCGAGATTGATTTGGTTGAAAAATTTGCAGAGATCAAAGGAAGCGCGCTCACTGCACAAGAAAAAGAGATTATTGAGGTGCGAAAGAAACATGCGCAACTTTGGCTAGAAAAGTATGCCGATGAGAAGTTTCGCTATACGCCACTGGAATCACTTCCAAAAGGAACTGCGTTGTCAGAAAAGCAAAAAACTTTCTTACAAAAACTGTCAGAACTTTTGACATCAAAAAATAATTGGAAGCCTGATGAGTTGCAGCAAGAACTCTTTACACTCTCAAAAGAGGTTGCAACACCAAAAGAAAGTTTTGCTGCACTCTATCAAATTTTTATCGGGAAGAACTCTGGTCCAAGAGCTGGCTGGTTTGTGCTCTCCATGGACAAAAAGTTTGTGTCCAAACGTATACAAGAAGCGCTGAGTATTGGTGATGATCAAAAAATAGCAGAGAGTACCGAATCACAATTACCTGATCCAAACGGATACACAGTAGAGATGGCTGTGAAAAAGGATTTCCCTGGAATTTTCTACGCATATACAACCATCAAGGGCATCAAAAACGAAAAGAAAAATTCTCAATTAGAGGTACGTGCAAAAGAAGCAGTCACACAAAGAGAAGGAATCACTACCGAAGAGATCGGAAAGATTGAAAGTATTGCTTCGTATCGAAAACTGCTTAAAGCCACCGGAACTGATTGGCATAGTAAGCGCCCATCACCGGAAGCCCTGCTTCGTCGAATCTCACAAGGGAAGTCTCTGTACTCCATCAACGTAGCTGTGGATGCCTACAATATAGCAGTGATTGAAACAGGAATAGGACTTGGCGGATTTGATTTGGCACATGTCGATACTCCAGTCTCTCTTCGCTACTCCAAAGCAGGCGAAACAATGCATTTGTTAGGTGACGAAGCACCAACGACACTACGTGACGGACAACTCATCTATGCTGATAGTACAAAAGCCCTCACGATGGATCTCAATTACCGCGACATTGACAGTACGAAGATCACAGAACAAACAACAGATATTATTTTGTTTGCAGATGGTGCACCTGGACTCTCACAAGAAGATGTCACTAACGCACTCAAACAGGGAGCAGAACTTATCAAAGAGTTTTGTGGGGGAGAGATAGAGACAATACATATTGTTGAGTAAGGAACTGGATTCCCGTCTTCACGGGAATGACATATTGGTATGAATATCACCCACGATCAAGCTCAATCACTCATGGAGTCACTGGTAGAAAACCCCGGACTTCGCGGACACATGCACGCTGTAGAGTCTGCCATGCGAGGACTCTGGGAGTATTTTTCAAAAGAGCAACCAAGTGAGGTACATGAAACTCAAGATGAATGGGGACTTATTGGGCTTCTTCATGACGCTGACTGGGAAAAAACCGAAAGTGAATTTCCACGACACACTATCATGATTTCAGAAGAGCTCGAAAAAATGGGTGTCGAAGCACAGTGGACAGAGAGTATTCGCAGTCATAACTACGAGCGAATCAAAGACCAACGCCCACCAGAAACTCTCATGGAGTGGTCACTGTATGGCTGTGATCATATGACAGGCATCATCGTCGCCTGTGCGCTTGTGATGCCAAGCAAGAAACTCTCAGATGTCACACTTGAGCGCGTGCTACGCAAGTTTAAAGAGAAATCATTTGCCAAAGGAGCAACGAGAGAAGAAATCCTCACCGGAATCACACATCTTGGGATTGATCTAGAGACGATGGCAAAAGTTTGTCTAGAAGCTATGCAAAAGGACGCACAGAAAATAGGATTATGAATCCAAAAGAAGTTATTTGGAACAATATATTTCTTCTTCGATCTGATACAAGAAAATTCGTCTATCGCCCGGATTTTTGCATAATGCTTGAGTTAGCTCAATATACGTATCGCTGTGCACCAGAAAAAAAATCTCCTTGGAAATATGCGACAGAAATTGAGAAAGATTTTTTTCTCTGGACTGCATTTCTACAAAAAGACGGGACAGATGTTCTTCGAGAAGCTTATCCTGATCAGTAAGTACTTTCTCAGTTTGGCAAAAAGGTGTACACTATACGGAGAATAAGAAGCGATCGATGACTAGCCCTCATCGCGCACTCCAAAAAATATGGAGCGGGTATGCCCGAGACAGCTGGAATAAGCACAGTAAGGATGGCACCTCTTTCAACCAACGGTTGGAAACCTTAATTTTAGTAATTTTGGTTTGGGGTGTTTTTTTATACCCAAACGGTCACAATAGTAGTTCAATAAAATGAAACGACCTGATACATACAAAAAACGACGTAGTATGAACGTTCAACGTCTATATTCGAGACTACCGCTAGATCAGATAGTCAAAGAGTATATTGAAAGTATTGGATTTCGCGAAACAATTGATTTTGAATGTGAAGCCATATACATAGAAACTCAAAAGGTAAAACCTATCTGTACTGCTGAACAATGGGAATATTTAGATGATTGGGATCGACTGCCGTTTGTTGTAATTGCGATAGCAAAAAAGTACTGTATTCGTACAGTACCCATCTTTAGCCAAAGGAATTAAAAAATAGAACTATTTACGGAGACCGTTGAAGAGAGGGAATATTCCTCACCTTCACGGGAACACAATGCTAGACATTAAATTCATTCAACAAAACGCACTACA
>CAZBKJ010000029.1:0-15842 GCA_964492495.1 uncultured Pseudomonadales bacterium | reverse complement strand
CTTGAACCTCCAAGGATTGCTCCATACGCACCTCAAGCGTACGCGTCTGCCAATTTCGCCACCCGGGCAATTAGGATGAATTATACCCGAGAAAAGATAATTCACCAAGGGGAGTCAGAAGAGGTAGAAATTTGTCCTATCCTCTTGATCGTTGGAAGATCACAGTCATCAGTGCCGTGAGTACCGCGCTGTCTTCATCCAGTAGCGATGATGCTTGACCTTTTTCGATGACAAACATTCTCTCAAATAGGGATGGTTTCTTTTTTAGTGTAAGCAATGGAATTCCTGCAGTATCTGTGAGCGTATAGGTCGGATTAAAAAGCCAGATCGTTAGAATCTGCAGATACGGGATTTCTCCCAAGAAGCCATTAAGTATTTCAATCCAGGGATTATCTTCTTTAATCTGTGCTATTGGCTGATTGTGAAGATCCAGCACCGTGTATCGGCTTCGCCACAAGAAGCTCCATCCATAGTGTTTGATTCGGAAGACAACCATCTTTTTTTCTTCATCGGTGACTTCGTATGTTGCCCCAAGATCAATGATCTGGGATGTCGATATGGTAAAGCGATGATTTGTTTGCGAGCTGTCAGTGAAGATCTTTATTTTCTCTCGTAGTCGAAGGAATCCTTTTTTGACAAACAAGATTTCCCTTCCCGTGCTATCGGTCAGATAGATAGTGGAATCAAGGGCGATGATCTTAAATCGAAGAGAAAGAGGATATGAGAACATAGGAACGATTGTAGTGTAGCTAGGAAAAGAATTATACCGTTATCTAGCAACTTGCCGGAAGACTCGCTAATTTATGACCCTTCACGGGACAATTCAAACTTTTTGAAAATAGATTGTGGGGCTACTAAGCCTTTTTACTATTAAAAAATGCTGAGCGCAGTTGTGTATATATTTCGTCAATTTGATCCGGTGGTATTTGAGTTTTGAGCTTAGGGTCGCTGTTCACTTTTTTTCGAAAGTCGTCAATTGACATAAGTGCGTTTTGATTTAATGTATTTTGAATTCCCAATTCTCCAAGAATGGCTGAGGCAGCGCTTGTACCTTTCGCTTTTGAGAAGCGTTCTAAAACATCCTTCAGCCATGCATTCATTTCCACAGGTTGCGTTTCGGTAGTTTGTGGTGGAGTAGGTGCCACTTCTGTACGAGGTGCTGGTGATTCAATTTTTTTATCCAACATTGGAGTAGTTACTTTCTCTGAATCTCGAACTCGAGTGTTTGCTGCTTTCATGTGATACTCTACACCGACTCTTCCATACGTATCTATTATTGATTCACCCTTTAATTGACGTAGTAACTCAGGGTCGTTTTGCACAATAGCTTTGAACTCAGAAATAGACATACCCGGTTTGTAGACATCAGAAAGTTGAAGAACAGGAGCACCTTTGATAGGTGTCACTTCGGGACTCTGATCTATTTGCGACTGAGAAGTCGCAGTAGTTGGTGATTCTGTTTGGGAAAGTACTGCATTCTGTTGAGCCCCTCCTTCATACTCCATACGAGCGATCTGCATGTCAGTATGGTCAGGAATTACCTCTTTTGAAGATAAAGGGGTGGGTTCTATTTGGGGCGCTGGATTTTTCTCAGCCTTATCTAAGCTTTCATATTTTCTCGATGAGGCATCATCTATTTTGTCCCATTCGCTACCGAAGGCAACTTTTAACCTTCTTACCCTCTCTCTTGAATCAAGTTCATAATCCCCATATCCAGTAATCTTTGATATTTCAGAAGATTTGTTGGCTGAGGCAATCTGTTGCATCATATATTCCGAGGCTTTATTTCTAAACAAACTTATTGTTTGGTCAATTTTCGCTGATACCGCCTCATATTTTGCTGAGTTACTCTTTGCAGATACATTCGTATGCCATCCATCGCTGATATCGAAGAGACGGTTATATAGTCCCAAAAAATTAATTGAGAATATTTCTTTATCCTCAGTAGTAACGCTATCAATTTTTATTGATTTATTGTCATCGAACATAAACCCCTGAAAGCTAGCATCAGTTATGAGGCTTATATACTGATCGCATTCAGCACCCACTGTATCGCTAAGCGCAATATATTCATCATTTTTATTGAGATGATCTACCAGTGAAGTCGACTTCTTAACGAGATCTTGGATGCGCTCATATCGTATGGTGCTCAAGCCTTCTAAGAACTGATTTCCGGTTGGAATATCAGTAGGATTATTCAAAAGAGTTTCGCTCAAGCCAAGTACTTTTAATGACGATTCAATCTCTTTCAGTTCTGCTTGATCCTCCTGGGAGAGATTGGCAACTACTCTTTCCATATCCTCTTTGGGAAGTGCTGAAAGAAACCTATGAGGTGACAGTATCATTTCTAGTTGCATTACTTTGGCAAAAAAAACTGTATCTTCAAATACATCGATTCGATTTGCCTTTGTAAGGGAATCTTGTATTGACCCCACAACTTTATCTATAGCAGGACCTTTCCATTCAGTACTTGTAAACAACATTTCTCTTGTATTACCCAAACGACGAATCAATGTTCCTAAGCGACGGTGGCCTTCCTTCGTGTTATTTGCGTTTGGATCATATGATATTTCAAGATCACTCCAATCCAAAGTGACTACCCTGTCTTCACCATTCTCAGACAGAAGGACTGTATCTTTTGCTTTTCTATCGGTCATAAGAATGCCAGCTTGGAGCGTCGCAAAGGTTTCTGCAATTACTGGCTTTATGGCTTGCGAGAAACGCAAAAACTCATTACACTCGACAATCCCATTTCGCTCAGATGATTTCAGCTTCATTAGAAGTAGATCTATTCCATCTTGCTGTGAAAGAGCATTGATATCGATTAATATTCCATCTGGCAAACGATCGCGAACACTCTTGGGTGTGGAGTCTTTCATCCGAAAAAACCCACCGGAAATCGTTCTTTCCTGATCCAGCCATTCCATGACAATCGCACTTGAAAAAGAATTGTTCGCACCTTGAACTGGTATTGGGTGTTCTTCTTGATCTTTCAGAAGATAGGGCTTCCCAGTTTCCGGCAGGAACAGAGCTTTAGGCAGATAGCTGGAGTGAATACCATTTTCCTCAAGTTTTCCTTGAATCCTGGGGAGAAAATTCACTTCTTTCTCCAATGCCTTTGGATCTATAGCTTCAGCACGAGGGACTTTCAATGCAAAAGAGCTACCAGACTTTGTTTCAATTCTAATTACATCTCCAGACATCCCTCGGGCGACAGGTCTGGCCACGCTTCCCACTGGCAACGAGACACTTGTCTCTCCACTTAAATTTGGTTGAAAATATACTTCCTCTTCGGCAGAGAGAAATCGACGCATTTCTTGCTCAAGTGAAGTAAGATTTGGTTTCTTTTCGATGTCAGAGTTCGGTTGTGGAGTTTGGTTTTCCATACTTTTCTCCTACTATTCTTTATAAATTTACTGAGTCTTTTAATGTGCCCGGGAGAGTACTCTGTCGCCACTTCGTGGCTTCGGAGCATTCCCGGCTATCGCCTCCTAGACTTGGCCTCTCACGGGAGAGCCCCGCATGGCGGGATTGGGCAGGTTGCCTCATCAGCAACTTGCCGGAAGACTTGGCCTGCGCACATAGTCTTACCCATGAACACAGTACAAAAATTGGACGAATGTCCTATTTTTGTATTGTGCCCGGGAGAGGACTTGAACCTCCAAGGATTGCTCCATACGCTTCTGAGACGTACGCGTCTGCCAATTTCGCCACCCGGGCATGTATTTACTTGTGTTTTCTTTCTTCTATCTTTTCTATAACTCTGGTATGTGTCCTCTCTCAGCAAAACATTTTGTGTTTTGCTTCCTAGGATACCCGCTTTGCTCCTATCTGCCCACCACTCGTCATGCTTTCGCAAGACTTCGGATGACGTCGCAGTTTCGCCACCCGGGCATGTGATTTGGCCAAGTGTTTATTATAGACCCTTCCACCCTTCTCCTCCAGACTTGAAACTAGATGATTGTAGGTGCATATTTTCTAAAAAAGGAGGAGATATGAGGACAAAAGTTGAAGTAAACCCTATCAGAGAGCTAGAATCTCGAGCACTAGAGGGAAAAATAGCTGGCGTGCAAGGTCTGATCAATCTCGTGACAAGTGGTGGAGGGGAACTTCCATCTGCATTGGCTGGTCGTCTGCATAACCTCGATTCACATCTAGTCATTCCTACAAATTCTCGTCGGGGGTAAGACTGTAAAACATCGCTTGACACTGGTATACTACCTTCGGAAGTTTGCGGTAATAGCTCAGTTGGTAGAGCGTCTCCTTGCCAAGGAGAAGGTCGAGGGTTCGAGTCCCTTTTACCGCTCCAAATAAAAATCCGCGGAAGCGGGTTTTTATTCTTCTTTTCCCATTGCGTCTGCAATCGCTTTCATCAGTTCCAACGGAAATGTGTATCCGAGTTGAGAGAACACTAGCATGGCTGGTATTCCCCATACTCCCACTTCAGCGATGCGACTTGCTATGAGATTTGTTTCCAATGTGGGAGCAAATTGGTTTTCATAAAACTGCGTGATCACTTCTGGATTCGTCGTAAAAATATCCACCCATGATTTACCAGCAAGTGTCCTTTCTGGCCATGGTTCCCCTTGCATCTCTGTGAACACAAAAGCGGTCGCAGGAAAAAGATGGTGGAGTACTCCGATGAGTTCTCCATAGTGAGTATTGGCACGTCGCAACCAAAATTCTTTGGCTTCCTGGGTTGGATAGGTATCAAAACCCAAGAAACCATTTTCACCCAAGGCTCTGATAACGCCCCCTAGTTCTTTTTGAATTTTTTCAACTTGTGATGGATGAATATTTGTATTGATGCCTATGGGTTTCTGCGTTTTTTCTTGGACAATGCTGATAATACTTTTCATGAAATTTTCACCAATACTCATTGTCACACCCTCAACGTTTTCAATTCCATGTGGATCAGGCCACTCGTTTCCGATATAGAACTTTTCAATTCGCTCGTCTTGTCCGTATCGCTCTAGTTGTTGAACACAAAAATCGTACGCAAATGCTCGGATGGCTTCACTTGATCGTGGCATTTGTAGATCATTGTCTTGTGAAATATGAATATGGTGGACTCCTTGCTTTTTTGCTTCGTCTCTCACCATGTCTTGCAGATAGACTGGAAGTCGTATTCCAGGCCCTTCCGGATAATCAAGAGGCCCAAGACACAAGTCAACGCTCATTCCATGTTTTCTCATCAGATCAATGGCCGTTTCCATTGGAGACCAGTCAAAATGTACACCATCATCTGTCAGTTCGTAGGAAAAGATTGCAAGCCTTCCACCTGAAATTCCATTCTCAGCCAAAAGTGATAATGATGAGGCAATAATTTCTTGATGCTCCATCCACTTACTCTCGTCTCGTCTCGCGTCTTCAGACCAAGTTTGTTGTGCTTTTCTTACTTGTGCTATTTCCCACATGATCTTACGTGGAGTGATGGTGCTTGAAAGTTTTGATCCGGGCGTAAACGCAAGTTCTCGTATCTTGGTCAGAATAGCGTCAGGCTCTGTTGGCCAGTTGGTGGATTCCTGCCTCGAAAGAAAATCTGGATACCAGGAAAGAAGAAAGGCTCCCAAGCTTGAAGCAGAGAGTCGTATAAAGTTTTTTCTGGATAAGAGTTCTGTTGGCATGTGATGAATGAGGAGATTGTACGCTACAACACTTTCTCTTCCCACTTTGCTTTTTTTGAACAAACTACTACACTAGAGTCTAGATTGGACTCATGAAAAAAATAGCGTTATTTGTCACCGGAACCTTGTCTTTGCTTCTGCTCTTCTTTCTTTTTCGCACACAATCAGTGCAGGGTGCTCCCCCAAGCTCAGAACTGCAGAAGTATATTTTTGAACTCCCCCGGGTCACAACTGTCACTGGCAATGACGATATCGTCACCAAGATCAGGTCGCAAGTAAGTCTACTTGTCGCATCAAACAATCATGAACTACGAGGCGTTCGTAACTGGGGAACAGCCACTCAATTGCTGTGGGGACATGGAAAAGCAGTCGCCTCAATTGCCCAGACACTTCCCTATCTTGAGTCTTCACAATCGCAGTCAGTTCGCCAGTACTTGGATGTTGAAGTGAACACGTATCTTCTTAGTCAGTCACACATCACAAACAATGAAGTAAGTGGAACAGTCGGCAAAGCAGGTACTGACCCAACATACGGAGTAAGTTGGAGTGGAAACTCAGCGTTTTGCTGGGATGCATTGTATGGATTGTGGGCGTATGCTCACTACACAAATAACTGGGCTCCGATTCAGTCCAACTGGAACACAATCAAAAGTATATTCACCAGCTGTGGGCAAAACTCCAGTCGTTTCCTTGGAAATTCGTCTGAACGAACCTCAGGAATCAATAGTGAGATCGCAGGAAACATAGCAATGGCACGAATGGCACAAATCCAAGCAGATACGACGACAAAAAATACCGCAGCAACGCGTGCGACCACCCTGCTCTCTACAAAAATTGACCAGATTTCCGCTCAATCAAACAACCCAGTGATCCTAAAAGGTGGCAGTAGCTTGGCACGATTTCTCATCATCGATGGATACCAAGATCTGACGCCAGATTTGGCACGGGTACTGCGCGATTATTCGAAAACAAAAGTCACAGCGCAGATGAATACAGTGACGAATCGTTTCCGTACCTGGTACTTGTCTGATATGGATCATGTGTCTGACTGGATGGCAGTCGCCCCATTCCCTCCCATCACCGATGCTGGTGAGCGTTCCGGTGAGGAAGGCTATCAAATGAATCTGTTTGCGAGTCCCATTTTTCTCCTTCGTGCCTATACCACCGAAGAGTCAGTGGCGACCCTACGCAAAGAACTTCCACTGGCAATGAGCTCACGCTCTGTTCCTGGGTACCTGGATATCCTACGACTCCAACATCTAGTCGCGCTCATGCACCGAGCAAATGGACTGACGTGGTCACAATAAATTTGTAAACGTATGAAAAACACTAGAACATCTTTTTTTTCACTCTCACTTTTTGTTGTTCTCCTGTCTACCCTCTGGCTCAGTTCTGTGAATACGGTCTTTGCTATCGAGAATTGGCCAATGTACAACCATGACTCAGGGCTCACAGGAAAGACCGATCAATTTGTCACGGGGTCAGTGTCGGTGAAATGGAAAGAACAGCTGCCAGTGGGTGTGCATGTCAGATCACAACCAATCATCGTTGATGGCAGACTATATCTAGCAACCGTGGATGGCAAACTTACTTCGTATGACCTCAATACCGGCAACAAGTTCTGGGTGGCAACTACTGGTGGCGCAATCTATGGAAGTCCGGTCGTGGTTGCAAACAGAGTGATCGTCCCGGTGTACCTTGGGGACAAGGGAGAGCTTCAAGGGTATGACTTGGCTGGATCAAAGAAATGGACAGTCAAATCTACCGAGCCTTTCATGGCCTCTCCTATCTTTCATCGCGGCGCAGTTCTCATCGGAGGCTTGGATCAAAAGCTCTACAGTGTTGATCCAGAAGATGGAACTGTCCTGTGGACGAAAAACCTTTCCGGAAGAGTGCTTGGTGCAGTGGCAGCCAAAAATGGAATGATTGCCGTTCAGACGGATGAGTTTAAGGGGTATGGTTTTGATATTTCGGGAACACAGAAATGGGTCGTGAATCTTCCTGGAGAAGTCGTCAAACACGCCAATCCTATGATCGGGAAAAACACAGTATTATTTACCACCGGTGCGCGCGCACGAGATATGAATGCCATTGAGGGACAGCCCTACTATCGTGAAACTCCAATGCAGACAGATTGGAGAGGAGATCCTCCGCTCTACACCCCTCCTGAAGGAATTGTGAGCGCGGCTGAAGGCTACTATGCACAGCATCCACAAGCACGAACGGTGTTTGCTGCCGATTTGCAGACTGGAGCGGAACGTTTCAAAGTTGGGCTTCCAACACCCTATTGGGGATCTCTGACGCCACTCATGTTGACTGATACATTGGCATTTAAGCAATCACATGCAAGCACCTGGACAATCAATATGGATACGGGTGAAATCAAATTCTTAGACCTCGTCCTTATCCGAGGAGATGAGTATTCCTACAGTAGTATGGGGGGAGGACTGCGAGAGTATGGTGGTGTTGCTGACTTCCTTGGCATGATTGATCATCAAGGAAAACGACTGACAAACTTGGTGCGAACCGCGTACTCGCATGAAGTACCCAAGTGGGATACCCCACCAAATGACGTGAATAAGTACATGTTTATTTCAGGTCCCGGAGATGGAAATAGTGGCTACGCCAATACGCCAGTCATCTATGACAATAAAATTGCGTGGGTGGGATCGGGTTCGTGGCTTGGTGTGTATCAAGGCACCGGTGGGAGTGAAGCTCCAGATAGTCAAGCACCATCAGTCCCCACCAATCTTCGTACGACAAGCTCTTCAGGTGACTCAGTGTCACTTGCCTGGAATGCTTCAACGGACAATGTGTCCGTTACCGGCTACAAAATTTACCGAGACTCGGTGCTTATTGGTGAAACAGATACGACTAGTTTCACTGATGTGAGTTTGCGACCCAATACCACCTACCAATTTACGATTTCAAGTGTTGATATCCAAAACAATGAATCAGCAAAAACGGCACAGGTAGCGGCACAAACTGGTCAAGGTACAACGGGGACTCCCACCCCGACCCCGACTGCTACTGCAAGTGTGTGTAACCAAGATATCAATGAAGATGGAGTTATAGACCTCTCTGACTACAGCATTCTCGTGGCGAACTTCTTGAAGTCGCCAATCACGCATCCTCGAAGTGATATCAATAGAGATGGTGTCGTGGATCTGTCAGACTACAGTATGCTGGCTACCAGGTTTTTACGTGCTTGCCCGTAAAAAACACGATGTCCTGGGTACGAACTCAACAGTACCCTATTGCAACTCTGATTTTTGTGGTGGTACTCTTGAAGGAAGAGTTAGAATAGATTGATTGTATGAAAAAACTAGCGATCGTTATCGTGTGTATCCTGCTCACCATTGTTGCGCGTGTGAATTCTGATATCCTCCTTTCAATTCCCACAGTGTTTGCAAGCAACAATCCATGTAATTCCGATATCAATCAAGACCGAGTTGTGGATCTTTCCGATTACTCTATTTTAGTGAGTAACTTCCTAAAACCCACTATTTCTGTCGCACGTGCAGACATCAATAGAGATGGAGTGGTGGATCTCTCTGACTATTCCTTACTTGTCTCTGACTTTTTCCGAAATGACTTCACTTGCGCTACATCTCCAAGTCCGACTTCCACAACGCCAATCAATGTAGTGAATGTGGTCAGCAATGGTGGATTTGAGACCGGAAACCTCAATGGATGGGAAGCCTCGTCAGGTGTCAGCGTTCAAACGCAAGACAAGCGATCCGGAAATTATGCTGCTCGTGTTACAGCAGCGACTGCACCTCGCCAACTCTGGGCTACCGTCACTCCCGGAAAAACATACGTTGCAACTGCCTGGTTTAAGTGGGTCGCGATGTCTGAAAAGGACTGGGGATACAGTACCTTTTCGGTGAATAATGACAGCTTCACGACATTGGGAGGAGTGAACAATCTCGATCAGATCTATCAGCAGAATGTCTGGAATAAAATTGCCTTTACCTTCACCCCAACCGGCACCAGGCTTGGAATAAACTTTGGAGTCTCGGGTCCAGAACCCACCGTGGATTTGTATTTTGATGACATCATGGTGTATGAAAAGACTGGAAATCTTCCACCGACAACAAATCCACAAGCAGCGGTCCTCAGTGGTGTTGCCCCACTTGCGGTGAAGTTTACGGCAAATGCCGATGATCAAGATGGATCGATTGCCACGTATCAATGGATGTTTGGCGATGGTTCCGAAGAGCGTATTGCTGACCCAACCCATACGTACACATCTGCTGGTGTCTATACTGCAACACTTCATGCCTACGACAATGACGGTGCAAAAGTAAGCAAAAATATCACAATCACGGTGACCAATCCTCAGGCACCTGTTGTGCAAATCTCCCAGCCAGTGGCCACTGATACATACAGTACCAGCGCGGATAAAGTGACTCTGAGTGGAAGTGCAAGTGTCCCATCAGGACAAATCACACGTCTAGTCTGGGACAATATCAATTCTGGTGATGCAGGAATAACCCCAATAAGCGCAGGACAAAATCTGTCATGGTCACAAGAAGTTCCACTTAAAGTTGGAAAGAACGAAATTTTGCTGACTGTTACGGATGGCAATACTCGGGTATCGACTGATCGAATCGTGATTACACGGACGAGTTCGGGACCCAGTATTCAAAACATCTCAACAAATACGACTTCTCCAAAAGTCTATGAAAAATACGAAGCGACATTTGGTGTCACGACCGTTGCTGATCAGTTTATGTTTATGCATGATCCAAACCCTCCTAGCGGAGTGGAGCGATACTCGGGCGTAACTGTTGAAGGAGTGATTACTCTCCCCGGTGGAACGCAAGTCACCCACCCTGCCTTTTACTATGAGGAAACAACACAGTCAGGGAGTTCATACCGTCTCACAGGAAATAAATCATGGAAACTTCGCTACAGTCCACAACAAACAGGCACACATCAAGTTTCCATTCGGGTCACCGACAAATCTGGCACCACAACGTCATCTGTTGGTTCGTTCAATGCAGTAGCTGCCTCCAAGCCTGGGTTTATTGATGTATCAAAAAATGACACACGCTATTTTGAGTATAGTAACGGAACAATTCATTGGCCGATCGGTATGACATGGTCAGGTGCGACAATTCCAGACAATAGTTCTGCACCATCAGCGATCAACTATGATCGCCCATGGATGGCAGGTAGAGGCGCTTGGTCTTCAAACTGGGCTCGCTGGAAGAGTAGTGGCGAAGGACATGGAAACGAAGGTCATGGTATTCACTATAGCTATCTAGAGCACTACCCCAGCAGTGAAATTTCCCAACTGATTGACTATCCAAATGGTTGGAAAATGTGGATCGCGTGTTTCCTTGATGAAGGATTCTGCGGAAAAATTGATGCGGGAAAAACATACCAACTCAAATTCCGTGTCAAAACAAAAGGACTCACTGGACCCAAACAATCTGGTGTTCCGTACGGCTTAGTCATTAAAAATCATGATTGGCCACCTGACAATTTTGAGACTGCAATGCGCTCAGCGCAGAGTTGGATCCCAATGATTAGCCAAGATAAAGATTGGCATACCGTAGTGACACGTTTTACACCGACAAGTGGTGGGGATGAAATCTCAATTTATATGGACAACGTGACTGGTGGATCTGCATTCATCGATGAACTTTCGATTCGTGAAGTGCTCTCCAATGGAAGCTTAGGAGCAGAACAGATCAGGAATCCCAAGGCAGATTGGCATACATATATTGAGCAACGCCCCATGGCTTTCTTTGACACAGAAGTAGCCCAAGGTGAAGCAAACGGAATCAACCTTCGCTACGTGGTGCATGATAAAAATGATCGTTTGATCAACTCTATTTCTAGTTCAGGAGTGTTTGTGAACCACGGTGGTGGATACTACCAGCCAGAAAACACCAAAGCCACATGGCTTCAAAAACAATGGTGGAGATATCTCGTCGCTCGCCTGGGATACTCAACAGCAATTTTTGGATGGGAACTCAATAATGAAGGACCTCCTGATAAAGGTGATGGATCACATGCGCGAACGACACAGATCTTTGGAAAATGGATGCATGACTTGGATGCGCATCCACACTTGGTGAATACAAGTTTCTGGTGTTGTTGGGAGCCAACTTTCTGGGGTAACAAGACCAAATTCCCAGACGTTGATTTTGGAGATATTCATCACTATGGAGCGACAGATGACATGGTGCAGTGGTACCTGGATGAAGCGATGCCAGTGATCAATTCAAACATTGGCAGGCCGGTCGTACGAGGAGAGACCGGAATTATGGCTCCTGGTTCTACCAATACCAATGATGCAGATCCCGCACTTTTAACTGCGAACCCTGGCGTTTGGTACCACAATATGTTGTGGAGTCAGCTCCACTACTCCTCCATGTTTGAGATCGGGTATTGGTATGGCGAACATGGCTCGAAAATTACTGGTGGTCGTACTCCACATGCCAGAGCATTTGCAAACTTTGTCAAAGACTTGGATATCAACAAAGGTGGCTATCAAAATATCTCGGCAACAAGTTCACAAGGTAAGTTCCGTATTTTCGGACAGCGCAATACATCCAAGAACAAAGCATACGGGTGGATCAATCACTCAGATCATACCTGGAAAAAAGTGATGAATAGTGGCGTTCCCTCCCCTGTTTCTGGTGATGTGACATTTACCATGACACCAAACAGAAGCTATACGGTCACGTTCTATGACACGTACACTGGTGCCAACACAACTACTGCGCAAGTGACAAGTAATAGTTCAGGCACTGTCACAATCCGGGTTGATAATGTCAGCAAAGATGTGGCATTTAAGCTGAACTAGAATGAACCATCATGCCCCAATTTCTTTGTCTCCATCGGCTTCTACCGTTCATCTTCCTTTTCTTGTTCTTCTGTGCGACCCCAACGAATGCAATTGAATGGACGCAAGATGCAGGCAATGCTCAGCGAACTGGATACACATCTGAAGAACCGCAACTGCCGTGGACATATGCGTGGAGCTTTAATGGCCCTGATGCCCAAGGTGGTGCGGGAAACCATTTTTATGATGCTGGGAGAAGTTCGACACTCAGTGTCACCTGGGAAGGACGAACAGTCTTGGGTGGTGGAAAGATTTATGTTCCTGCTCTTCAGGAAGGCTTGTATGCTTTGAATAAAGATACAGGTGCGGTTCTGTGGAACATGCGGTCAGCAAACTTCAAAGCTACTCCTGCGTATGATCCGGCAACGCGAATGGTGTTTGCGGGAGCGTCCAATGGAACACTCTATAAAGTGAATGCAGATTCAGGACAAGTAGCGGGAACATATAGTGCAGGTAGTCCACTCAACAAATCAGTATTACTTGCGGATGGATTCGCATATGTGACGAGTGAGAATGGAAGCTTGCATAAAGTGAGTATGACATCTATGACGCAGTCATGGGTCTATCAAGGCAATTCTGGAACAAGCACACCCCCTGCCTTCTCACCATCTAGGTCAGTCATTATCTACGCCACAAAAGATTTATATGTCCATGCAGTGAACGTGCAAAATGGAGCGCAAAAATGGAGAGTGAAACCAAGTACAGTCACAGCCAGCACTGTCTTGTCTTTTGATGGAACCTGGCCGGTCATCTCAGAGTCGCATGGAATTGTTTTTGTCAGAATGAATCTTGGGCTCGATGGGCTGTACGGTGCCCCTGGATTTCGAAGTACTTTCCCGACCACCAACGCAGAGACGCGTACCTTCTTACAGACAAATCCTCGCTGGAAAAATTTATTTGCACTCAACCTTGATACTGGAACTGAGAAGTTTATCCCGGCTGTTGGGTCTGGTGGTGTGGAAGGCTTGGTCAATGATGGCCCACAACTCTGGCCGGGATCTCTGCCTGCTCTCAAGCCAATTGCTGGCGGAAAAGAGGTTGCCTACATGGTGTTTCGCAACTCACAAACAACTGAAAGCTATATTGATTTTCGCAACGAATCGCACATGGGTGAGATGGTGTTAGATGATACCACTGTTTCTGGGTATGTCGCTGGAGACCTTCGTTTTGTGCAGTATGACTCAGGGATTGTTCGTATTACCGATGAACAAAGTCCTATTTCACTTGCTGGCAATGTCATTTTCTATTCACACTGGGGGGCTTTGGAAACTGCAAAAGTGACGGATCGTTCCTCGTCACGTGGTGCAACTATTGCAAATAAAATTACGACGACAAAGTATCCAAGTGTGATTCGCAGAATCAAATCATGTGCGGATTTTAATCCAAGTACACATCGTACGACTTGTGGACTTGAACTCTATCAGGACGGAAAGTATTGGCCAGGCCCTGGATTCTGGGTGTACTGGAATATCATGGATCCACCAACCCCGGTGCGAGGAGCGTATAGTGAAGGACTGCTCCCCCGGTATACCTACGCTTCGGAAGGTGTGATCGTCATCGAAGGCAATGGCGGAGAACTTTTTGTGATGAAGCCAAGTGGAACAACGACGACATCACCGACACCTCAGTCCTCCCCTACTCCCACTGCCACAAGTGTGACGTGCAATGAAGATATCAACCAAGACAGAGTTGTGGATCTTTCAGACTATAGTGTGCTGGTGGTTAATTTCTTAAAAGCAACGATCACGACACCAAGAGCTGATATCAATAGAGACGGAGTCGTTGATCTTTCAGACTATAGTCTGCTGGCAGTGAAGTTCCTGCGCGCGTGCTAAGTCAATAAAAGGAGCAATATCTGATTGACTCACTTCGTCAAGTATTTCCGGAAGAAGACTCTTCAAGCCTCATCTGATCGATCAACTGTGCGATGACTGTTTCAAAATGTTTTTTAAGAACTTCTTCGATATCTTCACGTGCATGTTTTTTCAAAAAATGAATATGCTCTTCTCTATGTGGTGCATCAAGAAACGACGTCACAAAGACTGCATGATGCTCTTGTGGCAAGTGCGTCAAAATAATGGTTATAGTTTCTTGATGGAGGAGTTCGTGGATATGCGCAAGAAACTCTGCTTGTTCTTCTTCATCAAACCCAAGTGTTTGGGCATGTGTTTCAATTGGAGTGGTATCTATCAAGTGTTCGTAAAAAAGTATTTTCATAAAGCTGCCTTTACTGTGTTTGCGCAATCATCTGTGGTGATTGTGGCTCAAGGACTCCGAGTGCAAGTGAGTGGTCTGGGTCTTTCACAAAAAACAACACTGCCTTCCCTTTGTTTCCATCCTTAAAGAGTTGGAGGTACTGCATAACTTCTGGTGAGCCTCCAAATTGTTTTCCTGTCCATTTGGCAGGGCCTGCATCCGCAATCACGGCAAGCATTGTTTTTCCTGTCGTGGGGTTGATGACAATTACCTCACGATGTTTATACCAATCTTTGAGGTATTTTGTATTGGTATTCCAATCAGGAAGATACAGCGTCTGAACTGCCATATAGTACTTCTCTTTTTGAATGAGATCTTCGGTGAGCTCTTCTTTGGAGTTTGCAAAGTATCCCCAAGCGCTTCGTCCTGGCGTGATTCCTGATTTCTGATACTCATCGTGCTGACTGATCGTATCACCCGGAAATCGAGGCAAATGTTGCTCCCCACCGACAATTCCATACGCATGATTCAGTCTGTTTCCTTCTAGCTCCGCCACTGCCTCAATCCCGTACGTTTCTTTGATGAGTTTACTGATTTCAGCTTCTTGTTCTTTGGTGAGTGCCAGGCTGTTTGCAGGCAAAACTGCCTGGAGACCTTCTTTGAGTTTTTGTTGTTTTTGCTCTGAAGACAGTGCTGGTTGTTTGATCGCTAAAGGCTCTGGTGGTGTCACAGCACTTACACCACTGGTCAGGAGTGCTCCAGCCGTGATCGTTGAGGCAAGCAGCTTCTTGGCGTGCTCGTGGATTTTTCGTGGTTTGATCTGCAGTTTTGAGAATGTTTGCGAGGCCGTGGGAAAATTTTCGTGAAAATGTTCTTCAGATTGCTTGATTCTGTCTTGCACATGCGCAAGCGCTTGAGAGAAATTGATGCGGGTATGAGGCTGAAAAGACATATACTCTACTGTTAGATGTAGCGGTTTTTGAGAAGAAAGTCAATTCTGTAGTGGTACTTGCTTTCAGATAATTCGAACAGTTAATATATATAAATATCAACATATTCGAAGTTCGAAAATGAAAACAGACCTAAGAAAAAAAGCCATACAATTGCGTAGAAACGGACTGACATATTCAGAGATTCTGAAACAAGTACCTGTAGCA
>CAZBKJ010000028.1:13449-16506 GCA_964492495.1 uncultured Pseudomonadales bacterium | reverse complement strand
AGATGCCGGCCGCGTTGATTGGCTGCGCGATTTCTTCTACGGCGTAGATGGCCAACCCGGACTTAATGAGCTCTCTGCAGACCTTGGCGTTATCGATGCACGAGCAACAAACACGATGAACTTGTCTCCAGAGATGTTGATATCTTTTTCACACCCCATCAGTTTTTGATGTTTCTTACTGCAGTTGCAAATGGAGAAAACCCTGTACCAAAAAGTACACGATAACTCGTATTCTTCAAAGAGTTTGCGCTTGTTTCTGTTTTCTGTCAGAATTACAGCGTAATGGTTATACATAAAACTATCATCTTTTTCTGTGTCGTTGTATTTTTTCTTGCTGGTTGTACACAAAAGCCAGTAAATCCAGTTCCATTTACCACTTCCACGAACTCAGAACAGATTTCTCCAGAGATTCCAGTACAAGCACCACAAAAAGACACACAAGGAACTGTTCCAAAACAGGTTGCATTTTCCTCCGAAGCAACCGCACAGTCCTATGCAAAAGAAGGACAGGCAGTGTACTTCTTCAAAGCCAACTGGTGTCCGACATGCCTTGCTCTACAAAAAGAACTCGATAGCGATCTTTCATCACTGCCACAAGGAACCACTATCGTGACGGTGGACTATGACAATTCATCTGCACTCAAAAAAAAGTATGCCATTACCTACCAGCACACGCTTGTGCAAATTGATGAGAATGGAGCGGAACTCACCAAGTGGCAAGGCGGAGGTATAGATGTGATTCGGGAAAACCTACAACTGAATTAGCGAGAGTGAAAATTTTTGTATGCTTATCTTACTTCTTTTTGCATTTCTTGCCGGTATTGTGACTGTCCTCTCTCCGTGTATCTTGCCGATTCTGCCAATCGTGCTTTCAAGCTCTCTTACCGGCGGGAAAAAAAGACCGTTTGGAATTGTGACGGGGTTTATATTGAGTTTTACTTTTTTTACACTGCTTCTTTCAAGTATCGTAAAAGCCACTGGAATTCCCAGTGAATCGCTTCGCTATGGAGCAATCATCATGATTGCCTTGTTTGGAGTGAGTTTACTGATACCCCAAACGCAAGTAATCCTTGAACAATTCTTTTCTCGTATTTCTTCCGTTGTCTCTCGTGTACCGTTTCTTTCATCCCAATCAAACCAAGATCCAAGCTTTGTCACTGGACTATTTATTGGTATCAGCTTGGGATTACTCTGGACTCCGTGTGTGGGGCCAATTCTTGCCTCAGTCATCACCTTAGCACTCACCGGCAGTACGAATTTTTCTGCCCTGTTTATAACGCTTGCGTACTCCATTGGAACAGCCATCCCTATGCTTGCGATTATGTTTGGAGGACGCCAACTTCTGCAGAAAAATCAGTGGCTACTCGCCAATACGGGAAGAATCCAAAAAGTATTTGGTGTCGTGATGATTGCGATGTCAGTTGCACTCTTTTTTAATATTGATAGACAGATCCAGACAATTATCCTTCAAACTTTTCCAAACTACGGCACTGGCTTGACCGCAATCGAAAACAATCCACTGGTGCAAAAAGAGCTGGACAAACGATCTCCAAATAGTTTCAACCTCCAGCCTGACTACCGATCACTTGCTGATCGTGGAGCCGTTCCAAATCCAGAGTTTTTAGGCAGCACAAAATGGCTGAATTCGGAAAGCTTGAATTTCAATACAAACTTACAAGGAAAAGTCGTGTTAGTCGATTTTTGGACATATACCTGCATCAACTGTATTCGCACCTTTCCGTATTTGACCAAGTGGTATGACACCTACAAAGACAAAGGCTTTGTCATCATTGGCGTTCACGCACCAGAATTTGAGTTTGAAAAACAAGAAAAAAATGTCCTCGAAGCAATGAAGGACTTTGGCATAACCTATCCTGTCGTACAGGATAATGACTTTGCTATTTGGAAAAGCTACAGAAATCAGTACTGGCCGGCTCACTATCTCATTGATAGCAAAGGCCGTCTTCGCTATACCCACTTTGGTGAGGGAAAATACGAAGAGACAGAAAAAAACATCCAGCTACTCCTGCAAGAAGCCGGCCAAGAGGATTTGCCAACTACTTCCGCACTCCAAGAACAGAATAAAGCTTCTCTTTTTGCCAAAAACATAACGCATGAAACCTATCTTGGCTATGGACGTGCCCAAAACTATACAGGCTCCATGAATCGGATCGTAGAGAATACTGAGAGTACGTACAACTTCGCTGATCCACTCGCATCCGACCAAGTTGGGTTACGTGGCACTTGGACGGTGGAAGAAGAGCGTATTACTTCAGAAAGTGACACTAGCACCCTATCCATCAACTTCACGGCAGGAAAAGTCTTTCTTGTCCTTGCTGGAGCAAATACAAAAGGAATACCAGTCAGCGTAAAAATTGACGGGAAATCGATAGCGAAGACAGAGATGACAACGTATCAGACAGCTGACTACTCCGATTTCTCAGAGCTTTCATCCCCTGATATGGCAAGAAGTATCAAGGTAAACAAAGACCGTAAGTATGATATTTTTGATTCAAAAGGTAGCGTAGAAAATCACATCCTGGAGCTGACAATTCCTTCTGGTATTTCTGCCTACGCGTTTACATTTGGGGAGTAAAAACCATAAAAGTATATAATACGACTATGGTTCTAATTGATTATGATTCCTCTGGAATTTCTTCCTCTCGTAAAAATGGTTGGGAAGCGTATGCTAGTGAAATTGCATTTCGCGCTCAAATTGAGAAACCACCACTAAACGAGGTCTCTGATTCTCAATCATCTCAATTCCTAGAAAAATTAAAAAACTATTTTGACGGAAGCAACACTGACGGTATTCCCTATGAAGTAAATAGGTTCACGGGTGAAAAACTCCTCCAATGGATAGCTGGCTTGCCAAAGAACCCTTCTATTATTGATGTAACTGCTGGTGTTGGGAATGAAGTGAATTTTTTAAAGCAAAATGGCGTGACTAACATAATTGGTTTTGATGTATCTCAGACAATGGTAGACGAAGCAGTAAAAAGAGGAGCGAATGTCACGAAAAACTCCGGAGTTGGTGAATTATCACAGGAAAATGGA
>CAZBKJ010000028.1:0-13439 GCA_964492495.1 uncultured Pseudomonadales bacterium | reverse complement strand
TATTGATGGAATCTTTTCTGTCAATTCTTTAATATTTATTAACCCCGCTGAACGTGACCTTTTTTACAAAGAAGCATATCGTGTTTTGAAAAGAAACGGCACTGTTCTCATTCAATCCCAGGGGCAATACGTAATGACTATTGTCATGAGTAGAGAGAATAAATTTCCGTATGAAATAAAAGCAGTTGATCCATATTCAGGGAGAGAAATGTCTACTGCTTGGACAAATAATGATGATTGGCAAAATAGAATAAAGTATGCCATGTGGGAAACGCGTAGAGATACAGGAGCTGCCATAGAAACCATTATGTATCACACCACCCTTGAGGAAACAAAAGCGCAATTAAGAAAAGTGGGGTTCTTGGTTGATGAGCAGATGACCGAAAGCTATGATGTTCGAAGCGATGTCGCTAAAACAAATATTTGGCAGAGAAATAATGATGGGTTTTTTCTAGTCGCTAGAAAAATATAACTTCTATTTTTTAGAATATGGAAATTCAGAACTTGGATATAGAACATCCCTCAACAGCCCTGTTTTCACAATTTGACGCAGATAGTGACATGAAAAAAAATGCTGCTGAACCGTTACATTTTGCGTACATCCTTGACTGGGCACGTGGTCTTCCAAAATCAGAAAAAGGAGTTCTTGATCTAGCAGCCGGCAGAGGTTTCGAAGTCGTGGGCTTACGAAATGAAGGGATAAAGGCTTTTGGAATAGATCAGACACAGAGGATGGTACAAGAAAAGGTGACTCCTTTTATTATGCATGGAGAAGCAACAAATCCACCAATTCATGATAACTCAATCTCTGGAGCAATTCTCAAGGATGCAATACTCTTTTTCTCTCCCGAAGATCGAAAGAGGATGCTATTGGCATTACAGAAATCCTTGGTTCCGGGTGGATCACTTCTCATTCTTTCAGAACTGAGTGATGCGCTTCGAATCAGATACTTGAGTGGTAAATCAAAGTGGCCAGCACATGAAGCATTTGATGTTTCTGAGGCACGTCACTGGGCAAAATATGTAAAGAAGCTTCAAGATACTGGTGACGAAGTTGTCTCCGTTGAATTTCCCTCAGTTCCTGAAGACATTAGACAGCTAGCGCTTGAAAATGGCTTTACGTTTCATTTACTTGAGAGCTACAAATTTGGTAGCCCGTTAGCTGAGGAACGACGATGGAGCAAAAATAAACCCGGCTACATCTGTGTCCTAGAAAAACCGCAACAAAGAGCCTAAATATCACTAGCAAGTAAGCCAACAACCAGATCAATTTCATCCTTTACACTCTTTTTACTTTCACTTCCGTGTAGAAGATTGTTGTGATTATCTACGCCAAATTTTGCACGCAGAGAATCAGGCGACTGTTCCTTGTTGGTATGGACATTCCAACTCTCCCCCATCTGTGTTCTCCATGCACGTACTGCATGACAGTTTTGATCAAAAAGAATGATGCCTGTTGTAGCGCCTGACGTCATCAGGGCAACAAATTCTTCCCACCTATTCGCATGCTCCATGTTGTACCGTTTGGAATCTAAAGGCGGAATTTCTATTTGACTCTGTTTTGGTCTTCCACCATAGAACTCTTCGATAAACTCGCGTGTCATCACAAAAGAAAATGAAATTAATACTTGTAGAGGAGGCGCAATTTCCTCAAGGAGCTGTGCTTCAATTTCACTATCCGTTTTTGGTTCCTCTCCTTGAGGGACTGCCTCATGTAAACGAGGTTTTATCATTGCAAAGGTTATTTTGCCTTCCTCAATAAGTTTCTGAAACTCAGAACTTGAGACAATTTCTTTCAGTTGCGATGCGAAAAAACGAGTATCAACTTCTGCAAGGCTTCCTTGAGCTATTATTTCATTGAGACGCTGTCTATCTGTACTCTCCGAAGATTCAATCGTAGATAATTTTTGTAGAGCTTTTTCTACCATATTCTCTTTCTGCATTTTAATTTTTGTTGAAAGGTATTTTACTATATATAGGTACAATTTTGAAGTCCCCCAGTATCTTTGACGCTTCTTCGTTGTGTACAATAAAATCTGTGCATTATTTTCACCCAAAAAAAATACTCACTATCCTCTTTCTGTGTACGACTCTCCTTCTCTCTTGTGTACCTCTAGTAGGTGCGTCTTCAAACCATTCTTATCTAGTCTTTAACTTTGCCCAGATGAACGAACTCAATTGGGCTGCGCCAGAAGAACAGTGGCAAAAAGAAATAAAACCAAAAGTAGTAGCAGAAGTTTTGGAGATGAGAAATGCCCTCAAAGTAACCAGTGATCAGTTTCCAGAAAGCCAAGACACTCCAGAGGAGGTGAGAAAACGTCCAGTGCTTGCCTGGTCAACACTGATGGAGTATATGAATTTTCCATTAGACACCCCAAGTGACACTGCCCCCTATGTCATGAAGATGCGCCGAATTTTAGAGATTTCAGAAGAACTTAACCTTCCTGTTTTTGTTCCCTTAAATGGATTTCAGTGGTGGGATGAACTTCCAGAGTTATACAACTGGTGGGATCCTGATGGCTCACAGACTGATCCTGCGTTTTTTGCACGCCAGGACAACCCAGAAGACTTCAAAAAGAGATTCATTGCTGGATACGATCCCGAAAACCAATGGAATGTAGAGTGGCAGTCATACAGAACGCCAATGAAGCTCAATTACCGAAACTGGGGTGGTGGTGGATTCCGGCTCGCTCCTCCCCCAAACTTGATGAGTCATCACAAGACGGCTCGTACATATAGAAGTGTGCAACGGGAACGATTTAGAGCAATCGTACAAGAAATACAAAAAAAACAAACAGAATGGGAACAAGAAAACAAATCTCACCTGTTTGCCGGTCTATCCATCGGAACTGAAGTGTCGCTCAATGCATCAGTCAAGCCAAGTGATGAGTTTGAACCGTATGGATATCGTGGGGTACAAGATTTGGTTTGCCCAGCTGAAAACCCGACCTGTGGTTCAGCATTCTTCTCAACAAAACAAACTGAGAACTCTGACCTTTTGCCTCTGCCCTCTTCCCTTCTCCAAGCTCGTACTGAAGTTGTCCGAACATACCTACAAGAGAATAGTATTGATGCGGTGCGAGCAGGGATTCCAAAAAACCTTGTGTACACCCATGTTTGGAGTGAGGCAAAAGAAGGCGAAGCCAGGTATACCAACTACGCGGCTGCAAGCTTTAATTTCTACTCCCAACCTGGGATCAGTTTATATGGATATGCCAAAGACCCGTTGTCACTACCCGACTGGAAAGAAACACTCGCTCTCACGGGCTTTCCTTCCTGGGGTGCGGTGGAGTACTCTGCCGGACAAACCGGAAAAGAATGGAGAGATGGATTAGAAACTACCCTCGGAAATACAATTGCTCCTGCTGATTTGCTTGTTATCTATAACTGGGATGGACAAAAAAATACTCCTTCTGTTCCCGCTATCGCCTCATTTTTACAAAAAGATCTTCCAAAGAGAAACTGTGAAGTTGCCGACATTCTCACAAAGCCAACTCCACTAACAACAAAGTCTGAAGATCTGACCTGGCAGTTCTCAAAGGTATCAGCCACACCATTTTCATCACTCACACTACATGTCCAACGTGGTTTGGTTGCTGACCCCACGAAGGAAGATGAGCTCACCCTTTCTCTGTCCCCTGACGCCACAAAAACTGCTCTTCCTGACAAACTTTCGCACGGAATTTATGCTTGGTACATCGAAGGTGAAGGCTGTACAGAAAAAACTCGATCGTTCTCTACCCCACAAGTTCTCTATGTACCGGTTTCACTACCAGAAGATGCAACTCCAAACTGGGTACGATGGCTTCTACATAGGATGTAAAACTTGACAAATAATACAAAAGTAATACTATTGTATGTATGCGCACCATTTTACAAGTCCCTCTCACCTCTACATTAAAAAGTTCTGCAACTCAAGTTGCACATGATCAGGGTTTTTCCTCTGTCCAAGAAGTAGTTCGACTTTTACTTACCCAGTATTCTCAGGGTAGTCTCACAATTAAAGCTGTAGAAAACATGTATATTTCTAAAAACAATGAATCACGATACGAACAGATGACAAAGGATTTCCAAGAAGACAAACATACCACTTCAGCAAATAGTGTCGATGAAATTCTCTCTCAACTTTCATGACAATCAAATATCATAAAGATTTTAAGAAACACTTCACTAAACGCATTAAACCATACCCCAAGCTTGTCAAGAAATTTGAACAAAGATTACAGTTACTTCTCAAAGACCCTGATAACGAACAGTTGAGAGTTCATACCCTAACTGGCGAGATGTCTACCTATAGCGCATTCTCAGTAAATGGAGATATTCGAGTTATTTTTCGCATCGTGAACAAAGAATACTGGCTTTACGATATCGGTTCATATAATCAAGTCTACTGATGTACTTATTTCTCATAGATTTCTTTCCATTTTTGCCAAACCTCTTTGGCAATTGGAGCAGCATCAGTTGAGCCTTCCATAAAGAGTGCATCTTTTGTTGATTCGACAAATACTGTGATTGCCACCTTTGGTTTTTCTCTCGGATAATAGAGCGTAAACCACCCATGCGTACGTTTGTGGCCTTCTTCATTTGCCGCCCCTCCAAACTCCGCGGTGCCTGTTTTGCACGCAATCTTTTTCCCAGTTTCAAGCTTCCTATTCTCCTCAAAAAAGGGATAGGCAGTTCCGGTGTCACTGCAAGCTGCCACCATTCCATCGACCACAACTGAAAGATATTCAGGTTGGAGCCCAATTTCTGCGCACGTTCCTTTCTTTCCAAGAAGAAGACTCGCTTCACACCAGATACCGCCCCTGGCAATTGCCGCGGTATACAAATTCACTTGCAGTGGAGTCGCAAGCACAAATCCTTGTCCTATCCCCATGTGATAGGTATCTCCTAAATACCATTTTTCCCCCACTTGTTTTTCTTTCCACTGCGGATCAGGAACCAGTCCTTTCTGTTCTTCAACTAGATTTGTTCCGGATGGTTTTCCAAACCCAAACTCTCCTGCAAACCGATGCAATTCTTGTGGTCCAATACGAGCAGCCAGTGTATAGAAAAAAGTATCACTACTTCGCGCGATAGCGCGCTCAAGATTGATCGATCCTTCCGTTCGTCCGAACTGTCGAAAATACCAGTTCCCAAAAATTTGCTGTCCCACTTTTATTTCGCCTTCGTCAGTAAAAGTCTCTGCTGAATCAATTTCACCTAAAGACAAACCAGCAAGCGCCGTCACCATTTTAAATGTACTCCCAGGTGGATATGCACTTAACGCTCGATTGATCAGTGGCTTTTTTTCGTCCTGCAGGAAGGCTGCAATACTTGATTGGTTATAGGAAGGAGTGCTCACCAATGTCAGTACCTCCCCTGTTTGGATATCACTGATGACAACTGCGCCAGTTTTTTCTTTCATTGCTTCAAAGCTCTTTTGCGACAATGCGCCATCAATTGACAGTTTGATATCTTTCCCGGCAATTGGAGCTTTCTCATCAATAACACGAAGGAATTTTCCGTTTGCACTCATCTCATATGTTCTCTGTCCTGGGCTACCCGCAAGTTCCGTGTTAAAAAGTTTTTCTACTCCTACTCTGCCTACTCGCGCATCGGTGTCCGCATCGGTGTTAAAAATTCGCTCTCCCGCATTTAGGAAGCCTGTATATCCAAGGAGATGTGAAAACGCATACCCTTGAGGATATGTTCGTACAGCTTTTTCAATAAAGGCACTTGGTGTTGAAAGTGAGAGAAGCGATGCTTCTTCGACAGAGATCTCTTTTTCCAAACGCTGCTGCATCGTTCGTTGCGATTCTTTCGTTATCGAATAAAACTTTTTCGTGTTTTGAACTAAAAGCATCCCTGTTCGATCAAAAAACACCCCTCGCCTCGCGGGGATCGACTCAGCATACAAACGATTCTCGTCAGCAATAGAACGAAAGGTTGCACCCCGAACAATCATAATGTCGCCCAATCGACACAAGAACAGGACACCAATTCCTACAATAACAATGAAAAAAAACTTCATATATTTGCTATCCAGTGTCTATATATGCGCTATCGTTTCGAAATTTTTCAAAAAGGAAAAAAAGAATGCTTACACCAGCAATGAGTATCACCTGAAAAAACCTTCCGTCAGAATTCTGAGTGCTCAGTGTATACATGACTGTTGCCAGTGTCAAAAGACCAACAAAAAATATTTTGTACATTCGCCCAATAAAATTGGCGTCATACAACAGCAAGAAAACACTTACGACACAGAGCATGATGCCAGGTGTTCTGCCTAGTACAAAATCAACAACGAAAGAAAGCACAACGAGTACGATGCTTTTTCTTGATGAGAGAAGAACAACGCTTGCGATACCAAAAAAAGACACAAAAGGTAATCGTGCATATTTTTCTAAAAATATGCATACGATACAAAAAATAAAAGCAAAGAATGTATTTCCAAGGTTCTTCATGGCGTGTTTGATTCAATAAATACGAGTTGTCCTGATGATACATAAAGCGCGGGAATGAACTCCACACGAGTTACCGCATCCGCAGGTTGTGTGAGTATTTTTCCCACTTTCCCTGCAAAAAATCCGGATTCTGTTCGTTCTCGCTGTCCATTGGTGACAAACAGATCTCCTGATTCTAAATCTGACACAACCTCAAAGAACTCAACCACGAGTTTCCCATTTTCATTATGCAGTGACCCGAGCTTTTTTGTTTTTTGATGAAGAAGAGAAACTGAAAATGCACTGTCACTAAAAAGCTCAATTGAAATAGTTTTGTTTGACACAGCACTCACTCTTCCTACATACGCATCTTGCGCAAGCACTGCTGCCCCGACATCTATGGGTTGCGTAGGATTGTATGGTGCAAACCAGCCTTGAGAATCCTTTGAAATTCGAACGGGCACTACGTTTGATCGCAACCGAAGTACGGCTGAACTTGATGCAATGACTTGCAGATCAGAGAGTTGTACAGAAAGCCGCGAAACTTCAGACGAAAGCTTTCTGTTTTCAGCTTCTAGCTTGATTGCATTTTCTGCGAAGTTTGTTTTTTCAAATACACTGAGAAATCGTGCAGAAAAATCCGCCGTGTTTCTAGCAATGGTATCGACGACAGTGTTCAAATGGACAGAGACTGGATAAAACACAAAACTTCCCGCTCTACTAGAAAAAAAAAGAATACCAAGTACACCAATCACAAAAGAATATGCATAGATCTTTTTCATACGGTTTACAATGTGTCAGCCTCCAACAGTACATTTTTTCTCAGGGTCATATGCGCGCCAAGTGCTTGTGCGTATGTAGGACGAGCGATAAGAGTGGTTTCCATCTGCATTCCTTTTTCAATTGCAAAAGAAAGTGGATAAAACTGAGAAAGGCCTCCACACATGACAATTGATTCCTGGGTTAACTCAGAGATAAGCTCGACTGGAAGATCACTATAAAAATCTTGAAGTGCCTGTAGCATACTCTGTACAAAAAACGCGATAGGTTCAGCAATATCGGTGATATGAAGTTGAAGTGAGACAACCTGCCCTGAGTGACTGTGTTTTCCTCGTAAGACTTTTGTATGTGTCGAATTGACTGATTTTCTCCCCAAAAAAAGCTTCAGTTTTTCTATGTGTTCGATCGGAAAAAGTACTGATTTCGTTTTGAATAAATGCAACTGAATGAGACGATCAAGATCTCTTCCTCCTAGAGGGAATGTCTTTTTGTGTGTAACTGTACCAACAGATACAATACTCATATCACACTCACTTGCTCCACAATCAATCACACACTGCGGTTTTCCGGTCAAGCGATGTTTCTCATACAAAAGCGCACACACACTTGCAGGTACAAAGATTGGCAAGAATCCCGCACGTTTGAGTACCCTAGAAAGGGTATTCTTATCAACTGGAGCAAAAGAAGCACGAGTAGGAATAACTGCCCGCATTGGAAGTGATTTTTTCCAGCGCGCTAACTCCAGGCGTTCTTTCCAATGCAAAACCAAAAAGATGAGAGCCTCCTCATTTGTACAGTGTCCCGCGTCGATGCAATGCACCACCGTATGTTCATCATTTTCAAGTGCAATACTTGCTTCAACTGCTTGTTCACCGTACAGAAAAGGGGCTTTCGCTTCATTTAATACAATCACACTTGGTTCCGAGAACACAGTTTCCTGCAAAGGACCGACAATCGTGCTTGTGTGCGTTCCAAAATCAAATGCAAAACTGGGGAGAAAAGAAAGTCTCTTGTACATCAGGCACTCATCCTACCAAAACTTGAGTATTCTTGCTATGCCCTGCTATCATGAGGAAATGAGACACCGGATCTTTGCAAATATTCCAGTAGCTGTATTTGGGCTCTTGGGAATTTTTCTTCCACTCTTGTATACAACAAACACCGATGAGTTGTTTGAGTTTCCGAAAATGTTGTTTGTGTACGGCGCGGGTAGCATTCTCCTGTTGTACTGGATGATTAAAAGTCTAAGGAACAGAAAAGTTCTCATTACACAAACCCCGTTTGATATTCCCATCCTTTTGTTTGTGTTCTCACAACTGCTTTCAACATTGTTCTCCATTGATATGCACACGTCACTCTACGGTTACTACTCCAGGTTTAATGGTGGGCTATTTTCTACACTGTCGTATGTGTTTCTGTTCTATGCAGGGGTAACGCTTCTGAGCCAAGAAGCAGTAAAAAAGGTCGTTCTATTCTTTTTTATTGGGGGAGTTCTAGCAAGTCTCTATGCTTTCCCGGAGCACTTTGGTGTCTCTCCAAGTTGCATACTCTTAACTGGCGAGTTTACTGCCAGCTGTTGGGTTCAGGATGTCCAGTCACGGGTATTTGGAACCTTTGGCCAACCAAACTGGTTAGGAGCATACCTCGTTGTTCTCCTTCCACTCACAGCCTCGTACATTTTTATGAGACAAAAAAGTGAAACACGTACACAAAAATATAGTATTCTTCATACTGTCGCGTTCTTGCTTTTTACAAGCGTGCTCGTATTTACCAAATCACGTTCAGGAATTGCAGGAGCGTCGATCGCTCTTCTTCTCCAAGTTTTTTTTGCATCACTATTTGCAGTAAAAGATACAGTTTTGAAAAAAACAGTGTTCTCTTTGCAGCAGTTTGTAAACGACCTACGTCTTCCACTAGGTATGTTTTTGCTTTTCACAGCACTCGTGTTTTTCATCCCCAACCCAGTTGGCCAGAAGCTACAAAATATGATTCCCTCCCAAAGGATTTCTCAGGATGTGAGCGTAGAGACCCAACAACCAGTTTCTGGCACACAACTTGAATCAGGAGGATCAGAGTCAGGAGATATCCGAAAAGTTGTCTGGAAAGGAGCGATTGGTGTATGGAAGCGCTATCCACTCTTTGGCTCAGGGGTCGAGACGTTTGCCTACAGTTACTTTCAAGATCGACCTTCAGAACACAACTTCCTTTCTGAATGGGATTTCTTGTACAACAAGGCACACAATGAATTTGTAAACTACTTTTCAACAACAGGAATCGTGGGATTGATCTCCTATGTCATCATGCTTGGAAGTTTCATCATTTTTCCAGTGCTTTGGGGAATACGAAAGAATGCTTTACCACACGGAAGTCGTTCTCTTCTCCTCGGGATCTCTGCATCGTTGATCGGACTCTCAGTCTCCAATTTCTTTGGTTTTTCTACAGTCGTTGTTTCATTGCTTACCTTTTTGCTACCTGCTTGGGGCTATCGGATCTACAACGAACACCTAGAAGAAAAACGAAAACACATCGCAGTTTCCATTCCCAAATTCTTTCATCTTGAGGGAGAGATTTTCACAAAAAAATCCCTTCTCAAAACAGCAAAGCTTATCGTTCTTCTCCTCTTTTTTTCTCTTCCACTTCGCCATGTCGTCAATCAGTACAGAGCTGACACATATCATGCAAAAGCAAAGACACTTCTTTCCGCCGGAGATCTTGAAAACTCGTTATATAGTTCAATACAAGCGGTGGCAACACTTCCCAATGAACCAACCTTTCGTGATGATTTAAGCTTCACAGCAGGAAGAATAGCCGTCGCCCTTTCAGAGAGTGGAATGAGTACAGACGCGGCCACGATGACGGCATACGCCATCGAACAATCAGAACACACCTTAAACCAAAATGCGGTTCACATTAATTTCTACAAAACTCGGATTCGCTTATTTTTACTACTCGCCCAGATGGATCCAATGTACTATGAAGATGCGAGAACCACTATAGAGAAAGCCCGAACCCTAAGCCCAACAGATGCCAAGCTTGTCTACACCTTAGCTCTTGTTGATCAGGCGCAAAATGATGTTTCATCATACGAAAAACATCTCAAAGAAACGCTTGCACTTCGTCCTATCGACGAACCTGCTCTCATGGCATTAGGACAACTCTATGAACTACAAGAAAAACGAGACTTCGCCAAGGAAACGTATGAAAAAGTGTTACAATTGTACCCCAATAATACCGTTGCCAAAGATAGGTTAGCCTCTGTTTCAGCAACACAAAAGTGACAAGAGTTGCAAACCTTGTCATCCCAGAACCCGGCATGCAATGCCGAGTGTCAGGGATCCATGTAAAATTACGTCAAAATAGTTTCTATGATCAAGCCTCTCACTATCGTCCCCTCTCCCATTCTTCGTGCCAAAAGCAAGGATGTCCTCTTTGATAAAAAGACGGCAGAAATAATCGCAACGCTTTCTGACTCGCTGCAAGCAAAAACTGATCCTAAAGGCGTCGGTCTCTCTGCCCCGCAGATTGGAAAAAATGTCAATATTTTTGTGTCGTGGTTATCACCAGATCCTGAGAATGATCCTCTTCCAGAAGACATGACAGTATTCATCAATCCTGTGCTCCTAGGTCATTCAAAAGAGGTCACATTTGGCCCAGATAAAGATGATCCCATTTTGGAAGGATGCTTGTCGATCCCAGGGCTCTACGGCCCAGTTCCCAGGTTTTCTTGGGTTGAGTTAGAGTACTTTTCTCCGGATGGAAAAAAACAACAGAAAAAATGCACGGATTTTGAAGCTCGCGTGATTCAACATGAATTCGATCACCTAGAAGGAATCCTCTTTACCGACTACACCCTCAAATATGATCTTCCGCTCTATGAATATTCGGGGAAGAAAATGAAGGAAATAGATTCTGAGATTGCCAAAGCGTTTTGATATGGAAAAAAAACTTTCACTTTCTCTTGCTGGCTCTACACACCACACTGTGCTGTGCGCAGATGCCATTTTTTCTGATCCACGTTTTCACCTCACAAGCGTGCTAACTCCAATCCCAAAGCCAATCGGTCGCAAACAAACACTCACCAAAAACCCAGTGCATCTCTGGGCTGAAAAAAACAACATCCCCGTTGTCTTGATTGAGAAAAAGATCGATGAATCCATTCGAAAAACAATCAACGACACACTATCACCTCCGGATCTCTTGCTAGTCGTCGATTTTGGCTATATCGTGCCTCATTGGCTACTTGATTGGCCGAGTGTTGCACCGGTCAATATCCATCCGTCAGACCTCCCAAAATACCGTGGAAGTAGTCCAGGACAATTTACCTTGCTGTTTGGAGAAAAAAACTCAGCCGTAACGCTGATTGTGATGGATGCAAAACTTGATCACGGGCCAATCATCACCAAACTTGCTTTTAAGGTAAATGATACTTGGACGGCACAAGAGTACTATTCATATGCTTTTGACCTTGTCAAAAAAGACCTCGCCACAATGCTGTTTGAATTTGCTACATCCTTAGAAAGGAAAGCAGAACAACAGCCAGATGAAAGCCCAACACCGGTTGCTCGTCAACTTACACGTGACGATGGCTTTGTCCCATACCAAACACTCCAATTTCTTTTACACGAAAAAACGGTCACTTCTCCTGTACCTTTTTTGGAAAACTATAAACTATCAACTACAAACTCTCACCTGTTCAACATGTGGCGAGCTCTCACTCCATGGCCAGGACTGTGGACAACAATTGAAGTACAAGGCGTGGAAAAACGAATGAAACTTCTCAAATTCCATTTTGAAAACGAGCAGTTGTTTTTGGATGAGGTTCAGATTGAGGGGAAACTGAGAGAACCATTTAATTCTGTGAAAGAATGAATTATTCTCGAGGTATTTTTGAAACAAATAGTTTTCGAAATTCGTTGAAAATGTACTTTGCTCGTTCCAAGAATGGAGCCTCACTCGTTGGGCGTTCTGGCTTGGAATTACCGTACCCTTGTGTTATTCCAGAGTCATACCCATCTTGATTACTTCGCAGTACTGTGTGAATAAATTCAGACAGTGGTATCGAAATCTCCTGTTGTGATAACTTATCCAATTCTTGAAGGCTTTGATTCTCAATATCAAAAGGATGCACATGTCCACCTTCAACACGAAATGGAATTTTCTTCCCTTGAAATGAAGCATAAATTAAGTAGGTTTCATTGACAGGAGTATGCCTGGTTTCCTCTTTCAAGCGTTGTAGAAATGTTGCCAATTCTTTGGGAGATGATACTCGGTAAATCACCGGTGTGTCAGGAGTGTATCCCACAAAATCAACATCCTTGGAAAATGGAAAAATTATATCTTTTGCAGACATAGGGAAAATTAGGCTGTTACGGTTGAAGCCTTCAGTTTGCGTAGACACCCAGTGCACAGGGAGACTCTCTTACGCACCCCTTCAATTACCAAGTTTTTGGCATGAAGATTTGGTTTGCGCAGTCGTTTTGTACGGTTTTTTGCATGAGAAACATTATTTCCCACGTCCGCACGCTTTTGACAGAAAAAACAAGAAGTAGCCATAAAAAACCTTTATATTCTGGTGAGTGAATGACGATTATACCACAGAGGTACCAGAGGGACAATGCCAGCTCAGGAGAGAGTTTTCCTCACACTCTTGTGGGTGAAAAAAGATAAATATTTCGTTCCTTGGTCAGAAACTCTTGAATTTCCTGAAAACGGGGTCTTGGGACTATAACTAAAAAAGGGTTTGCTTCTATCAAATGCTGGCGAGAGCTCCAAAGGTTAAAAAAAGTGTCAGTAGGCATAGTAATTGATCCAAATACTGGATCAAAAACAGTGACCGCTTTCACCCGAATCTCATCAGGATGGGGTTCCTTTGTTGAAGGCTTTGTGTATGTCAGTCCATAACACAGTAAGCTGTGCAGTGTCCCTGGCAATCCCTCGACACGCTGCGAGACAATGACCGGAATACCTTTTGTTACAATGAGTGTATAAAAAGTCGACAGAATTGCCTGATTATTCTTATTATACAAACTCCCATGCAAAACACGATAAGTTTCCATTTGATTAAAGTATTTCGCAACAACTGCGTCACCTAGAAGAGGCCCTGTTTGCCCAAAAGTAAGATTCTTTTCACGTACCAGTTTTTCATGGAGTGTATATCCATACTTGGGCTGCTGTACATCTGGATCATGAGGATTGATGAGTCCAATTGCCATAGCGACCGTATGTCCCATACAG
>CAZBKJ010000027.1:0-17546 GCA_964492495.1 uncultured Pseudomonadales bacterium | reverse complement strand
GATCTTCAACAACTGGAAGCGGTGGAACGGTTTTTCCTGTTCGAGTTTCTATCACAACTCCCGATGTCACTAGATATCGTATGGGGATGAATGGAACGATGACAATAATTCTGGCACAAAAAGCAGAGTCATTGACACTGCCAATTGAAGCGACGATTAGTCGAGATGACAAAACCTATGTGAGAATTCGGGATGCTTCAAAAAAAGAGGGATTTCGTGAACAGGAAATCGTCATCGGCCTTGAGGGAGAAGAGCGTGTAGAGGTTGTTTCTGGACTTTCAATTGGGCAAGAAGTTGTTATTCCCAAGTAGATGCTTTGATACAAAAACATATGTATGCTTCTTCAATTAACTAATATCACGAAGGTGTATAGCTTGGGTGATCAAAAAATTCACGCATTGCGGGGAATTACGTTCTCTATTGAAAAAGGTGAGTATGTCTCAATTATGGGACCATCAGGATCAGGAAAATCGACGCTGCTTCAAGTAATGAGTTTGCTTGATGTTCCCAGTGGTGGAAGTATTCTTTTGAAAGGACAACAAGTAGAGAAATATTCTGAAAAAGAACTGGCACTTCTTCGCAATAAAGAAATTGGGTTCGTTTTTCAGCAGTTTAACCTTCTGGGAAAAACAAGCGCACTTGAAAATGTCGCCCTCCCTCTTTTGTATGCAAACGTCAGTGCCTCAGAGCGACATCGACGTGCAAAAGCCATCTTAGAACGTGTGGGCTTGGGGGATCGACTGTATAACACTAGGGCACAACTCTCAGGAGGACAACAGCAACGGGTTGCGATTGCACGAGCGTTAGTAAATGAACCAGCTATTTTATTCGCTGATGAACCAACAGGAAATCTGGACAGTGTTTCAGGGAAAGAAGTGATGAAGTTTTTTGATGACCTGCACCAAGAAGGAAAAACTATTGTGCTTGTCACTCATGAGCCCGATATCGCAAAACATGCAAAAAGACAAATCGTGGTTCGTGATGGCCAGATCGTCAAAGACACGAAGCATCATCTAGAAGACACGAAAAAGAAATAGTATGCAGACATTCCTTTCAGCATTTGCCATTGCCATTACGGCAATTATTACCAATAAAACTCGAGCACTCTTAACGATGCTTGGTGTGATCATTGGTGTTGGATCTGTCGTCCTCTTAACTGCAATTGGAACCGGGTTACAAAGTTATATTACGGAGCAGTTTAATTCTTTTGGAGCAACGAATATTTTTGTTATGCCTGGGGACATGTTTGGAGAAGGTGGCGGATTTAATGCTGAGAGGCAGCAGGCTGCGTTGTCAAATAACAAACTCAAGGTCTCGGATGTAAAAACGCTTGAACGACTTCGTGAATATGTCACTGCTGCTGCCCCAGAATATACCGCATTTGCTAAGGTAAGTTTTGGAGACAAGAGCAAAGAAACCACGATCTATGGGACAAACGAAAAGTATGGCAGCATTACGAGTACGATCGCAGAGAAAGGTCGTTTCTTAGAAGAAAGCGACATCCTTTCCGATGCTCGAGTAGCTGTCCTTGGGCCTGAAACTGCAACAGAACTTTTTGGCAAAATTGATCCTATCGGAAAAAAAATTCGCATCTCTAGTCAAACTTTTCGCGTCATAGGCGTTTCTGAAGCAAAAGGAGGTGGATTTGGAGGTCCAACTTTTGATACATACGTGTTTGTGCCAATAGATGTTGCTCACAAACTTTTCAATGCGTCATCAATCAATCAAATTACTGTGCAGGCTCGTTCACGTGAAGTGATGCCGGAAGCAATTCAAGCAATAGAAAAAGAAATGGGAAAAAGACTCAAAGACGATGAGTTTTCTGTTATCGATCAGACGAAAATTTTAGAAACCATCAATCAAGTTCTTGGGGCATTAACAACGGGATTAGGAGGGATTGCTGCAATATCCCTTGTGGTTGGTGGAATCGGAATATTAAATATCATGTTGGTTTCTGTTATTGAGAGAACTCGTGAGATTGGGCTTCGAAAGGCCTTGGGTGCAACGCCAAACATCATTTTGGTGCAGTTTTTGATTGAGGCTGCAACGCTTTCTGTCCTTGGGGGACTTATGGGGACAGGGCTTGCCTTTGGGCTATCGCTGCTCATCAATCAATTTGTCCCCGCGGTTGTGACGATTGAGGCTGTGGCCTTGGCATTTGGAGTGTCTGCAATTGTAGGAATCGTCTTTGGAGTGATCCCTGCCAGAAGAGCAAGTAAATTATCACCAATCGAAGCGCTTCGATATGAGTGAGGGCTAAACTCACTTTTTTCCGCACTACCTGATAAAATACAGGGATGCCTACCTATTACATTCATACCTTTGGTTGTCAGTCTAATAAATCCGACTCGGAGAGAGTTGCGGGTGATTATGCTGCTCGTGGATATGAAGAGGCACCTGACTGGAAAAGTGCAGATGAAATTATTGTGAATACCTGTGCGATCAGACAGTCAGCTGAAGATCGAGCGAGAGGTTTTTTATATAACGTTGTTACCCACTTTGAAACCATTGGGAAGCCACGACCAAAGATCATTCTGACAGGGTGTATGACACATCATGGGCAAGAGAAGCTGTATGAAATTCTCCCCATGATTGATGAAATTTTACCGATCAATGAAGTTGGGTTTAATAGCAGTGTCGTTCGCAAAGACAAAAAACATGCATGGGTTCCAATCTCAGCAGGGTGTAATTCCTTTTGTACCTACTGTATCGTCCCGTATTCACGTGGTAGAGAGCAGTCGCGATCTCTTGAAAGTATTTTGGAAGAAGTAGAGCGCCTTGTTGGTGAAGGCTATAGTGAAATCACTCTGCTTGGTCAAAACGTCAATTCATGGGGACTTGAAAAAGAGGGAATTGGACTGCGAAAAATGATGATGCGTGAAGGTCAAGAACTCAAGCGTGAAGAAATTCCCGATAACTCGTCACAATACGAAAAACCAAAAGGTGTACCACCTTTTGTACAACTTATAAAAGAGATCTCAAAGTTCCCTCAAATTCAGGTCATTCGTTTTTTAACAAGTAATCCTTGGGACTTTCACAACGAGCTTATCGATGAAATAGCGGACAATCCCAAAGTTGATCGATTTATTCATTTGCCTATCCAATCAGGAAGTAATGCTGTTTTGCATCGTATGAATCGTGGGTACACCAAAGAACACTACCGTGAGATTGTACGAAAACTTCGAGAAAAAGTACCAGATGTGGTGATAGGAACAGACATCATTGTCGGATTTAGTGGTGAAACGGAAGCTGAGTTTACTGAAACTGTTGAGTTTGCAAAAGAGATGGACTGGAAGCTTGGATTTGTCGCACAGTACTCCCCTCGCCCAGGAACGTCTGGATGGAAACTGTACGCAGATGATATCTCGCAGAAAGAGAAAAAAAGACGATGGGAAGTTCTCGACAAGATTATCAACAAGGATAACTTGAGTGTGAGACCCAAAGTTGTGTAGTCAACCTATGATCCTTCCTCTTCTCATTGCTGGAACCACTTCATCGGGAAAGACAGCTCTTTCATATTTTTTAGCAGATCACATTGCGAATGTAGATATTCTCGTAGTGGATTCAAAGCAAGTCTATAAAGATCAGGATATTGTCACGGGAAAAGATATCAAAGAAAAAAACACAGACGAGAGGCACTCATATTATATTCACAACCAATCAAGAATATTCGGACTCGACCTTGTTCGCCCAGATGAAGAGTGGTCAGTGGGACAATTTTTACGGTATGCAAAATCCGTGATTGAGACCGCGCAAAAAGAAGAGAGACTTCTTGTTATCCTTGCAGGTACGCCACAGTTTGCTCTCTCACTCTTTGATTCACCAGCATCCGCGCATATTCCACGGAATGAAAAACTTCGCGAGGAGCTAGACGTACTATCAGTACCAGAACTTCAAAAAAGGATGAATCCAGAACGATTAGAAAAAATGAATCACTCTGACTCACAAAATCCGCGCAGGTTAATCCGAGCAATTGAAATTGACCAAAGCTCAAGTACTCTCAAAAAAGAACCATCATTGCTTTCAAAAGAAAATGTGGTGTGGATAGGCTTGAAAGTGACGGAAGAGCTACTTGAAAAAAGAATATTCCAGAGGGTAAGTGATCGTGTAGAAGATGGAGCTGTAGATGAATATAGACACATTCTTACACAGTACCCAGATTGGACAAAAGAAGCCAAAAGCGCGATTGGATATGCAGAAATTGAACAATATTTGGCAGAGAAAATTTCAAAAAAACAACTACTCGAAATCTGGGCACGTCACGAACTGCAGTATGCCAAGCGTCAACTGACGTGGTGGAAACGGGAAGATCAGATCAACTGGTTTGAGACGGATGCTATCGGTTTTGAACAGACCATACTCGAATATATAAAAAACTGTTACACTAAATAGAGGTCAGAGGTCAGGACGATGCAAGATGATAGATGATAGGACGATAGCAAGAGGCAAGAGGCAAGGTACAAGGTACAAGGTACAAGGTACAAGGTACAAGGTACAAGGTACAAGGTACAAGGTACGAGGCATCAGGTACGAGCAGATAGCAGAAGACATAGAGATTAGAAAGCTAAGTTGAGCAGAGTTATACAGATATTGTGATCACAATAGGTAGGGAACGTATGAAAAATATAAAAGTTGAGATTTCAGTGAAAACAATTGCGTACTTTCTTTTGATCATTGCTGGGGTCTTTATCCTCTCAAAAGTAACAGATATTCTTGTCCTGCTCATGATTGCATTCGTTCTCATGACGGCACTACGACCATTGGTCGTGCGGCTTACCCAGATCACCAAATCTCCAACACTGGCTGTTCTGTCTGTCTATGCATTGTTGATTTCATCGTTAGTTGTTGTGGGTGCAGCGATTGTTCCACCACTTATTGAACAAACAGCTCGCTTAGTCACGCAAATTAATCTGCTTGATACCTCAAAGTACCCACTTTTGGAAGAATTCGCAGCGATTCAATTGGATTTTGATCAAGTAAGTAGTCTACTTTCGCAGTATGGAACTTCCGTCGGTACACTCTTTTCATATGTGGCGTCGACCTTTTCTGTGGTCTTTTCTCTCTTTACGATCCTTATCATGACTCTGTATCTTTTGTTTGAGCGCGAACACTTGTACCGCTATGCTGCGTTTCTCTTTCGAACAAAAGATCGTGACGAGCGGAGTAGGTCATTGTTTAATGCAATTGAAGAAGCACTGGGTGGATGGGTACGAGGAGAATTTATTTTGATGGTGGTCATTGGTGTTATGACCTATATTGGTCTTGTCGTCCTTGGTATTCCGTATGCGCTTCCACTAGCAATCTTTGCAGGGCTGCTTGAAGCACTGCCAAACTTAGGTCCAACAATCTCAGCTGTTCCAGCTGTTATCGTTGCCCTCACGATGGTATCACCGACGATGGGACTTATTACTGCAGTGCTTTACATACTGATCCAAGTTATAGAGAATAATTTGATTGTTCCACAGGTTATGAAAAAGGCAGTTGGAATTAGCCCACTTACTTCAATTGTTCTTATTTTGATGGGTGTGCGTTTTGGAAGCTTTATCGGTGCACTGCTTGTGATCCCAACGTACATTATCATCCGAGTTATCTTGAGAGAATTTTCACAAGAAGTGAAAGCACTGTTTGAGCAAAAATCGACGGAGTAGTCTACTCTAGCTTTGCAATTGAATCTCGAAGCTTCGCTGCTAACTCAAAGTTCCATTCCTTGGCTGCCTCGTTCATTTTCTTTTTGAGCTGCTTGATAATTTTCTGCCTGTCGGTTGGAAGCAAATTTTCGGGAACTATATCGTCAATGAGTAGCGTGGTTTTTTTGTCGATCTGGACTTTTAGTCCTGATTTTTGGGTGCTCTCGTCTTCTTTTTTGTCTCTTTTAATTAACTGCTCACGCATGGGTTTGAGAATTGTTTGTGGTGTTATATGAAATTTTTCATTGAAGGCAAGTTGCTTGACACGTCGTCTCTCTACTTCATCAATCGCACCCTGCATTGATTTGGTCATTTTGTCGGCATACAAAATGACATGTCCTTCATGATGACGAGCTGCTCTCCCCATGGTCTGAATAAGTGATGAGACGGATCGCAAAAATCCTTCTTTGTCCGCGTCTAAAATTGCAACAAGAGTCACCTCTGGTAAATCCAGACCTTCTCGCAAAAGATTGATTCCGATAAGGACATCATAGACGCCAGATCGCAAGTCGTTGAGAATGTCTGAACGATCCAATGTCTCTATATCAGAGTGCAGATACGCGACCTTTGGAAGACCAAGCGGCAGTGGTAAGAGTGATAAGTCATCTGCAATTTTGAGCATTTTCTTTTCATCATTGAGATAATCAGTCAGAACTTCTGCCATTCTTTTTGTCAGTGTTGTGATCAGAACCCGTTGGCCTTTGGCTTTGCGGATAAAAATTTCTCCAATTAAGTTTTCAATCTGTCCTTCTGATTGTCGAATTTCGATTGTTGGCTCAATCAAACCAGTAGGTCTGATAATTTGCTCAGCTACTTCATTGCCACTCATAGAAAGTTCCCAAGGAGTAGGGGTTGCGGAGACATAGATTGTCTTATCAAGTAGCCGCAAGAACTCCTCAAACTTTAATGGGCGATTATCAAGCGCTGATGGGAGGCGAAAGCCATAGTCGATCAGCGTCTGTTTTCTTGATTGATCTCCGTTATACATGCCACGAACCTGCGGAATACTGATATGGGATTCATCAACCACTGTCAGAAACGAGCCATCACCAAATTGCTTGGCATTTTCATGGAAGTAATCAATCAAGGTAAAGGGAGGATCCCCTGGGTTTCTTCCATCAAAGTAGCGAGAATAGTTTTCAATACCGTTTACAAATCCAAGCTCACGAATCATATCCATGTCGTAGTGGATTTTTTGCTCAAGACGATATGCTTCAAGCACTTTGTTGTTTGCGCGAAGCTGTGCAAGTCGTTCTTGAAGATCCGCTTCGATTGCGCTCAGGGCTTCAGGCTGAGTCACTGGATCTGTCATGTAGTGCTTTGCAGGATAGAGAATATAGCGCTTATTGCCGACATTTCCACTCATGCGTTCTCTCTCCAACACCGTTCCCTCGATAGAGTTTCCAGTAAGTGGGTCAATGCGAGTGATTTTTTCTAGTTGATTTCCAATCATGGTTAACGAGAGCGCATTATCTTCATATGCTGGCCAAACCTGAATGGTTTCTCCACGTACTCGAAATTTTCCTCGTGCGAGATCCACATCATTGCGCTCGTACTGAAGATTCACCAGCTTTGCGAGTAAGGTCTGCCGGCTAATCAACTCGCCTTCAATAAGTTCTAAAACATACTTTCCATATTCCACAGGTGAACCGAGGTTGTAGATACACGAAACGGACGCAACCACAATGCAGTCAGGGCGTGTAAGCAGGTTTGCTGTACTTGAAAGACGCAACTTATCGATTTCTTCGTTGATCTGGGTTTCTTTCTCAATATACGTATCCGTGCTTGGGATGTAGCTTTCTGGTTGGTAGTAGTCGTAGTACGACACAAAATAACTAACTGCATTATCGGGAAAAAAGTCGCGAAACTCCTGATAGAGCTGAGCGGCTAATGTTTTATTATGGGCAATGACGAGAGTGGGTTTTTGGATTTTTTGAATGACGTTGGCGATGGTAAATGTCTTTCCACTGCCAGTCACACCAAGTAAGACTTGGTGATCTTTCCCTTCGGTGTACCCCTTCGTGAGCTGATCGATGCAGAGTGGCTGATCACCGAGTGGTTCGTATGGAGATTTCAGTGCAAATGGCATTGGGCAATTATCTCACAAATATACAGCTCAATGTACGCAAACTGCAAAAAAAAGCCAAAACGACGTGTTGCACTGAGTTACAGACTCACTTTTTCGTTGGGGTGAATGTCAAGAAAAATACAACAGATTCATTGTGCATTACCCAAATGTTTACCTCATGTAGAAAAAACGAATGTACTGCATTGTTCTACTTTGTTTGGAAATGATGCAGTTGACTGTATGTGTCAGTTTTGGGTATGGTGGGTTTGTTACGGAAAAGCACTATTCCATTAGTATTTTATTCACCTTGTACCATTTGGTTCAGGGATAGCACGAAGGGAGCACGTATGCCTATCACTCTGTATAAGCGACAACGACAGATTGTAGATTTCATTGCACAGTATATTCAAAAGAATGGGTTCTCTCCGACCTTGCAAGAAATTGCGAACTCAATTGGAGTCTCATCTCTAGCAACTGTGCATGAGCATCTGCAAGCATTGATCCGAAAAGGTGTGGTTAAAAAATACGAAGGAACTGTCAGAGGACTTGAACTTGTTGATCGCACATTCCTTCGGCTCACTGACGCTGTCGATCTTCCTGTGCTTGGATTTATCGCTGCCGGACAACCACTCCAGCCATACACAGATCCAGATGCAACATTTAAGGTATCACCAGAACTTATTTCTGGAAAGAAGCGAGCATACGTTTTGCAAGTCAAAGGTGACAGTATGATTGAAGAAGGAATTCTAGATGGAGATTACGTAGTCATAGAAGAGCAACAAGACGTTGTTAATGGAGATATTGTTGTCGCACTTTTGGACAACGGTCTTGCAACCTTAAAGAAATTTTACAAGGAAGCAACAAGAATCCGTTTGGAACCAGCAAACTCCAAGATGCAACCAATCTTTGCAACACGAGTTCGCATTCAGGGACGATGTGTTGGGCTTATCCGAAAGTTTGTAAGCTAAATGAGGCACTATGAGTGAGCGGTATATTACTATTGGCATCGATACACATCTACTGAGTAGAAATACTGTATCTGATGAAATACCTGCAAATACTGTAAGTTTACTTACTGAAAGCTTGCGAAGTCTTGCTGTTATTCTTGGAAGTGACAAATTTACAGCTCCTACAGATAAGGATCTCTTTACTGACGATGAGAGAGGTGATTATGTGTATTATGTAGAACCGACGCAGGATTTCCCTCTAGGGAGAGTGATCATTGATTCAATGGCACTCACCCTAGAATCAGAGCGCAATATCTTGGCTATATTTGCAGAGAGACAATTTATAGGAGTCTTTGAACAGATAGATCTACCATTCCTCTTGCTGTATAAATTTGAGTAAACAAGAATTGGTGAATTATTCATCTCGCTTCATTTTCTCGTACCATTCCATCATCATGCGCTCGACGGTGTGCTTGCTTCCAAGGCCGAATGCAAGACCAACTGCTAAGGAGACGGCAGTGACAAATCCGGTAAACAGAATCATGATAAATTGCTGGGCGATTCCAAGTTCACTGATGGCTGCCATGGCAGAAAGCACAATGATCAAGTAACTGGTCACTTTTCCTAAAAACCTGCCAGTTTGCGGATCAACGGACTTTACGGTGCCCTTTACCAGGGTTTCTGCAAGACCTGCAAGCAGTACTCCTACGATGAGGATGACAACAGCAGAGAAGACATGCGGAATATAGAAGACAACATGATTGAGTATCGCTGAAGCAGTATCAAGACCAAGAATCGTCACAACGGTGTATGCGATAAAGAGGATCAGAATCCAGTAGACAATTCCACCGATCACGTTCTCTGCAGTGCTTTTGACCTCAGCATTGTGGAGGAACTCAGCTAACGGAGTTTTTTCGAGGTTTTTAGAAAATCGCAGGCTGCTCAGTGAGGAGATGACCAAACTTCGAAGGGTTCTGGCAATAAAGATACCAACGAGTGTCACGAGTAATGCCAAGGCAAGCTTTGGCAAAAATGTGATGACTTCAGTAAGAAGAAAAGTCATGCTTTGTGAGAGCGATTGTTCAAACGGACTCTGGACAATATAGTCATTCATATGGTCTCCTTGACTGCTTCATTGTACAGCATGCAAAAAAGGTATAATAGAGGTGCTTGGGTGCTAGGCAATCGGGACGTAACATTTTTGCTTCACGCAAAAATTGTATGTTCAGGAAAGTCCAGACAGCAGGAAGCAGGGTGCCAAGGTTAATACCTTGGGGTTTGGCGAAAGCCAAGCATAGTTAGAGCAACAGTGACGATACGGGTTGCGCCGTGTGAAACGATCAAGCCTATGGATATACACTGCGACGTGGCCTTAAAACCTATCGCAAGTGAGTGGCAATCCTCCCCGCTGCAACTGACGACCTTCACCATAATGGAAGCTTCCCTTTTGTCTCGCGCAAGCGAGAATAAAGTGATAAAGCCGCAGGCATAAGATAGATGATTGCCCTCGACAGAATCTGGCTTACAGGCACCCAAGCATTATTGTGAAAGTTTGAAGTATCCAAGGGCAAAGGAGAAAAATCCAAGCCGAAGGTGAACTTTGCCTAAAAATTCTCCTGGTTTTACTTCCACAATTTCATCAAGCACCCATCGAAGCCAAAAGGGATTTTGAGGTATGTCGTACTCAATCTTGATGACATCAATATTGGGGTCTTTGAGCCCTTTTGCGACGTAGGTTTTGAAAGGATACTTTTCTACCAGCGTTCCGTTCTCCTCAAAGGTATTGATGCCTGTTTGTGATCCTTGATCAAATTTTTTGCCTTTCCAGTTCGTTTCAAAGGTGACACTGCCACTGAGTTGTCCACTCGGGAGTTCACCCGGAATCGTGCCGCTTAGAAAAATTTCTTGGCTGGTACTGTGCTGTGTTGTGTAACTGCGAAAAAACAACAGACCAACAAAAAAAAGAATGACGAGTAGAAGGAGAATACAAATGCTTGCGAGGAGATAGTTCATTTTCTTACTATACCGTACATCCCAGGATTGGACATGGTGGAGATCACGTTGGTATACTGACTAGCTATGATACTTACTATCATTTTAGGTGTTCTTTGTGTGATTTTGGGAGCGGTTATTTTCTTTTTGTTACAAAAAAAACAAACCTCAGATCCCGTCATGACTGAGTGGCTTAAAAGCTCACAGTCTCAGATGCAGGAGCTGCAGCGCTCTCTGCTTGAGAGCTCTCGCAACTCTACTCATCAAATTGGGCAGAATATTTCTATACAAACAAGAGAAATTAATGACCGATTGACGAAGGCAGCAGAAGTGATTGGGGAACTCAAACGTGAAGCCGGTCAGTTCTCTGAAATTGGTCGGTCAATGAAAGATCTCGATGCACTGCTCAAGTCTCCAAAGCTTCGTGGGAATATGGGAGAGCGAGTGCTTGCTGATTTGATTGGACAAGTTTTCCCCAAGCAACATTTTTACTTGCAGCACAGATTTAAGTCCGGAAGCATTGTCGATGCTGCAATTCAAACGGATGCTGGAATTTTGCCGATCGATTCGAAGTTTCCGATGGAGCATTTCCAGGCGATGATTAAAGGGGAGTCACAAGGTGACAGAGATCTTGCAAAAAGAGAGTTCATCCGGGACGTCAAAAAACATATCGATGCGATTTCGAGCAAATATATTCTGCCAGAAGAAGGGACGATGGACTTTGCACTCATGTATGTCCCAAGTGAGTCAATCTTCTATGAGATTGCTTCGGATGATAGTTTACTTGAGTATGCAAGAAACAATCGTGTCTATCCTGTTTCTCCAACGACAATGTATGCCCACTTACAAACAATCATGCTTTCATTTGAGGGACGAAAAATGGAAAGCACATCCAAAGAGGCACTAAAACTTCTACGAGGCGTCGAGAAAGATTACAAACAGTTTGAACAGCAGTTTTCTACTCTTGGGAAGCACTTAACGAATGCCACAAATATGTTTGTGTCTTCTTCTCATTCACTGGGGACAATTGGTCGAGGTATTACGACGATTCGCAGTCTGACAAATGAAAAGGGAAAAGAAGAACTCCTTCCACCTTCTACCACTGAGACCATCTGATCAGTCTTCCTGGATTTTGTTTTGGTTTTTGTATCGCTTCCAATACATCCAGACAATGAAGAGCCCGACAAACGCGGCTAAGAAGATCTGCACAACCGACTCAACACTCTCAAGCCCATTGACCACTGACTCATAGCTTGAAAGACCGGCAAAGCCAAAGTACAAAAAGATCATATTTCGGGCAATCGTTCCAAAGAACGTTGCAAAGAGATAGGATCGAAGTGACACTTTGATTGCACCACAAACAATTGAGATTGGAGCACTCGGGACGATCGGGAGTGCGCGTAGTCCCAACAAGACAAATGTATCTTTCCAATGACCCTTAAAGTGTTTCCCAATACTTTCGAGCTCTCTATGTGAAACTCCGAAGAAGCGTCCATACTTTTTGATGAGGACGTCTTCACCTTTATCTGCAATATAGTAGAGAAGCCATGCGCCAAGAGTCTTTCCTACAGATCCAATGATCGCCAGGATCAACAGAAAAAATACTGCTTTTCCTTGTGCTTCTGCGATAGAACCGGCAGACGTCATGACAAAAGGTGAAGGAATTGGCGCGATAACTTCTTCTATAAAAGAAGCAACAAAGGTGTACAGTTCGATAGGAACATGGACTGCAAAAGACTGAATAACAACAGCGGCTTCATTAAATACACTCATACATTCCTTTCACTTTCGGTAGTTTAGGCTATTGTAACGCACTCTCTAAAGATACGTGCCAGGGAAAATTATCGGTAGGACTCAAAACTCTCTTCCAAAGAAACTTGCGAAGCAAACTGTTCTACTAAAGGCGCTTTGGTAAGATTTGGGACACACTCATGATATGGTTGCCCGGTTGAATCTTCATATAACACTCCAAGATGGAGTTTTTCAGGATCCATGGAGAGTTTGATGGCTTCGAGTTTGTCGCTCACATTTCTTGACTGATCCAGCGTATTGGTATGTTCGTTGTACCAAGCATGTGTATTTTTTTTGTTGAACGTCACACATGGTTGAAAGGTATCGACGAGCGAAAAACCTTTGTGATTGAGTGCTTTTTTAATAAGTTCTGATGTAAGAGGAATATTGCCTGCATACCCACGGCCGATAAATGTCGCACCTGAGGAAACTGCCAAGGTTACAGGATTTACCGGTACTTCAACCTGGCCTGTAGGAGTTGATTTTGTTTTCCAGTCTTTTGGGGTTGTCGGTGCTGCCTGACCTGTTGTCAGTCCGTAGACTTGGTTATTGTGAACAACGAGCGTTACATCATGGTTGCCTCTGCAGGCTGCGATAAAGTGTCCCATTCCTTCCCCATAGGTGTCACCATCTCCGGCAATGACCAACACTTTGAGTTTGTGGTTGGCAAGCTTGATTGCTTCGGCATTGGCGAGTGCTCGTCCATGGAGCGCATGAAAACCATAGCAGCGAAGAAAGTCTGCCATATTCCCTGAACATCCGACTCCAAAAACAATCACAAGTTCTTCTTCAGGAATGTTTGACTCTGCAAGTGCTTTTTTGATCGCACTCCAAATACCATAGTCTCCACACCCAGGACACCAGGTTGGAAAGATGGGGGATTTGAGGGTGTTTTCAGTATGTGTGGCCATAGCAAAATAATATCCAATTATTTATTGTATATTGCTCAGTTCTTTTACAATTTCTTCTGCGTAGAACGGTCTGCCATCATAACGATTAATTCTATGTTCAAACGTAATTCCTGTTTCTTTTCGAATGTGAAGTTCTACTTGTCTACCGATATTTTCTTCCACCATAATGAGTTTTTTGGCTGAGGCTGTGAGCGAGACAAACTCGTCTTTCTTAAACGGCAGCATAGAAATGATATGAATGATATTTGCTTTGTTTGTTCCATTGGCATTCACTGACCGCAAGACTTCTTCCAAGACAAGCCTAGTACTTCCCCAGCAGACAAATGTGATGTCAGCTTCTGCTGGGCCAATCCGAATGGGAGCCGGGATTTCTTTGATGATGCCTTCAAGTTTTCGCATTCGTTTTTCTACCATTTTTTTGGTCAGCGAACCTTCTTCTGTTGCATAGCCGTATTCATCATGTTCGTAACTATTGGTGAGTTGCAGACCGTGTGGCTGTCCAGGCACAGAGCGAGGGGAATATCCTTCTGGAGTGTCAAGGAATCTGCGGTACGAGTTGTCTTCTGGAAGTGGGTTTTGAGCCTGTGAGTAGCGCTGGTTGGTAAACTGCGTTGGAATTTTTTCACTTTCGATTGTCATTCTGGATTCAAGCAGCAACTTATCAGCAATGATATATACCTGCGTATGATATTTTTCAGCAAGTAGGAAGGAAAGTCTGGTAATCTTGAAACATTCTTCTAGGTTTCCAGGTGTAAAAACGATTTTTGGAAACTCACCATGTCCTGCATACATAACAAAATTTACGTCTGTCTGTGAAGTCCAAGTTGGAAGTCCAGTCGCTGGGCCTGGCCGTCCACCCACCACACATACTAAGGGAAGCTCTGTAATACCAGCAAGAGAAACGGCTTCGACCATGAGTGCGAATCCACCACCTGCAGTGCCCGTCATTGCCCTGACTCCACTAAATGAAGCACCGAGCGCATTATTGATCGCTGCGATTTCATCCTCGGCATGCTTGAGAACCAACGGGAATTTTTCTTGGGCATCGGCCATAAACGTCATGAGTGTTGAGCTGGGTGTCATGGGGTATGCACTGTAGTACTGAAGACCCGCAGAGAGTGCGCCAAAACCAATGGCCTCAGATCCATTGAGTAACAATGTCTTGGAAGATGAAGGATTTTGAGCAGTGCTTGGGTTTGGTTCTGAGACAATACCTTTTTCTCCAGGAGAAGTTGATTCTTCTGCACTTGTTCCTTCAATACTTTGCGCAATTGAAGTGGCGGAAGCAGGTGATGCTTGGGCATCAGGATCTATTGGAGCAGTTACTTGTGGTTGCTTCATTCCGTCTTTGGCGTAAGCATACCCGGCTTGTGCTGCTTTGATATTTTCACTCACTACTTCTTCACCTTTTCGACCAAAAAAAGACCGAATCACACTATGAAGAGCGTTTTGTTCTAGTCCTAGAATATGGCAAGAAACCGCGAGTGCGACCATGTTTGAGGCTAACGACTTTCCGGTTGTGTCGCGTGCCATTTGCACCATTGGCACTGCGATGATTTGCTCTGGTCGTATAGATGGGTACTTGGAAAAATCAATCTTATCGTCCTGTGTATCAACCAGGAATTTTGTCTGATCCCCAAACTCTTCAATATGAAGCTTGATACAGTCTTCATTGAGTACAACCATGAGATCGACATTTTTTTTCTGACAACTCACTGGATCACTGCCAGCATGGATCTGTCCTGTTGTGTGTCCCCCACGAATAAGGGAAGGGTATTCACCGTATTCAAAAACAGAGAGTCCAGCTCGCTGACAGATTTTTGCCATTAAAAAGCTCGTGGCCGCAATGCCTTCTCCTGCTTTTCCGCCGATTTTCCAATTGAAATTCATAAACAAAGGGGAAAGGTAAAAGGGTACAAGGTCAGATCTTTTCTTTTAACTTTCTACTAAAAACTTGTAATAATTTTTCGATTTCCTCTAAAAGCTCAATTAACTTATCATACTGCGTCTTGTCCAGAAACCCAAGTCTTAGGACTTTACCAACGTTACTTTTACATCAGCGATATATGCTTGATGCTTTGTCAGCATAAGCGGGTTGATTTCAAGCTCGTCGATCTCCGGGTGTTCAAGGAAAAGTTTTTGAAATTTTTCCATACATAGAAGAATCAATGCTTTTTGCTCCGGCGAAACTTGTGAGGCAAGCTTTGTTCGTTTGAATGTTGCTCGTAGCTCTGAGAAGCTGGCAGGTAAGAATACGTAGGAGCGATCAGCTAAAATATTTGCAAGACTTCCCCCTAAACCTACTGCAAGAAAAGCACCAAATACTGGATCTCTTTTACAGCCAATAATCACTTCTATCGCATCAGTGATAATTTCCTGATACAGGACATCCTTGCCAAATCGCTTGAGAGTTGTGTAGGCAGCTACCGCTTGAGCTTTGGAGGTAATATCTTTGATGACTCCTCCGAGCACGGCTTTATGTTTGAGGGAAAGGTTTGCGGTTTTTGCAATTAACGGATAAACGCGTTTTGGATCGAGTTCATCAAGTTGATCAAGATCAGTGGCAGATCTGGCGATCGCACAACGTGGAAGTGTCAGCCCATAGTTCTCAATGAGGATGTAGACTTCATCCAATCGGTTAGAGCGCAGTGGAGTGGATATTCGGGAAGCTTGTTTGCCAAAGGCTTGTGTTTGTTTTTTAGTGGCTGTAGTGAGATAGAGCGGTTTTTTGTCACGACCCATCGCTAAACGGACTTGATTGGTGTGGCCAAAAATTTCTATGCCTTCATTGGCATACTCCACTGCAGTGATTCCCACATCTCGCAGTTTTTGGAGGGATGATCGTTCATTTTCTCCACCCATCAGTGAGACAATCAATGGCTTTGTACTTTCCTTTGCTTTGTGCATCTTTATTAGCATTTTGGTGATTCCAGGGACGTCGGTCACCGCCTGTGGAGTGATAATCAACAACAATGACTCAATCAAGGGTTCTTCTTCTGCCAATGAAAGTGCAGTTTCGATGTCCCGAACCTGAGCATCACCCAAAAGGTCGGTCGGGTTTCCTGGCTTGATTCGGGGGAGTTCTTTGGCAAACTGAGAAATAGTTTTTTGACTCCAGGAACCAAGTGGAATTTCTGCTTTTGCTGCTAGGTCAACTGAATTGACTCCTGGGCCACCCGCGTTCGTCAAAATCATCACATTCTTTGGCAAGTTAAAGCCAGTGTCTTTCGTGTTTTTTGTATATATTTTTTCCAAGAAAAATGCTGTTTCAAAAAACTGCTCAATCGTATCAACCATGGTAAAGCCGAATTGATACTGAGCTTCTTTTAAGAGTGCAGTGTTGGTGGCAAGCGCAGCGGTGTGGGAGAGTGATGCCTGTCGTCCTTCATCTGTGAGCCCGCCCTTGAGAAAGAGAATCGGTTTGACGGCCGAGACTTTTTTGCAAAGTGAGAAGAATGATTCTGCTTCCTCTGGGCGCTGGACGGGAAGTGATTCCACGTACATGGCAATGATATGTGTATTCGGGTCATCTTTCGCAAAAGAGAGTGCATCAGTCACCGTTACCCCCGCGCTGTTTCCCAGTGAGAGGGCAAATGAACACCCTACATTGCGGCTTGCAAACTGAGCGAACACAGTCGTAAGCATCGCGCCTGACTGGCTGATCAAGCCAATATGTCCTTTTTCAACACCAGCCGGTGCAAAGCTGGCATTTAAGTTTTCGTATGGGTTTATGGCACCAAGTGTATTTGGTCCAAGAAGAGCAATATTTCGGGCACGAAGAAGCTTCACAATTCTTTCCTGTGTTTTTTTGCCCTGCGCAGACGTTTCAGCAAAGCCTGCTGCGATGACAATAATTGCTTTTACTTTTTTATCAACACACTGATGAATGAGATCTTCGACTGTTTGGGCGGGGGTGGCAATGATCGCAAGATCGACATTGTCGGGAATACTTAATACATCTGGATACACTTTCTTCCCCAGAATCTTTTTTGCGGTTGGGTGAACTGGATAGACAGAACCTGAGAACTGCGTGAGATTGACAAAAATTTGATGTCCTACTTTTTGTGGTTCGGTCGAAACTCCAATGACAGCAATCGTTTTCGGGTGAAGCAGAGAATCAAGCATGGGATAAGGATAGCAGGGCGTCAGC
>CAZBKJ010000026.1:0-17586 GCA_964492495.1 uncultured Pseudomonadales bacterium | reverse complement strand
TTGGTGGGACTGGAACGATCGTGATTAAAAAAGAGCTTGTTGTACGGTTGACTCAAAACCATCAGAAGGAAGCAGTTTTAATAGGCTTTTAAAATCAAGTTCTTCAAAAAGTTCTGTGGTTTTGGTTTTATCGTAGTTCTTCAATATGCAATCCTCTAAAGAAAGGGTGAGGGGCACTTCTCTGTCAATTGTTGCTAGACTTCGAGACATCACCATGCTGTCGTATCCGTTAGCAAGATTTTCAAGTAGTTTTGGTTTGAGGAGTTTCTTTTGTTCTTCTTCCAGAGATTCAGGAGATTGTATCTTTTCAAAGATATTTTGAGCCGTTTCAAATGACTGCAAAAGCCTCACAGCAGTCTTATCACCAATGCCTGGGATACCTGGAATATTATCGCTCGCATCCCCTGCTAAGGCCTTATAATCTACAATTTGATCAGGTCGAAGACCCATCTTGTCTTGCACCTCTTTTGGACTAAATTCGGTGTAAAAAGCCTCCTTACTTCGAGGTGGCATATACACATGCACGGTATCAGTTACCAACTGAAAAGCATCCTTATCCCCCGTCACAATCAACACTTTGCTTATTTCTTTCATCTCACCACTACTTGCTTTGGTAGAGAGTGTTCCAATGACATCATCGGCTTCATAGCCTTCTATCGCAAAGGTGGGGATATTGAGAGCCAAGACTACTTCTTTTATGCGTTCAATTTGAGACTGCAGATCGACAGGCATTTCTTTTCTCTGCGCTTTGTACCCTACATACTGCGTATGACGAAATGTCGGTTTGGGGAGATCAAAGCAACATGCAATATACTCTGGTTCTAAATCTCGAAGGACGGTCAGGAGAATTCTGGAAAATCCATAGACAGCATTTACCAATTCTCCGCTTGATGTCGTGAGCGGAGGAAATGCATGGTACGCGCGGTACGCAAGGGCGTGTCCATCAATAAGCATGAATGTAGACATAGAGCGGGAAAGACACCTTTACTCTGCTTTTACTTTTGCAAGTCCGACAACTTTTTCAAATTCATCTTGATCCATGCTCTCAATCTCGAGAAGTTTTTCTGCCACATTATCCAACTCACTTCGATATTTTTTCAGGATATGCAGGGCACGTTCCCATGCTTCCTCGACGATATGATCAACTTCTGCATCTATTTTCTTTTTCATTTCCTCAGATGGACTATATGGCTCCATAGTTGCTCTACCGTAGTCACTATAGTCATACATCGGTCCATAGTTGATAGGTGGCAGATCACTCATACCATAGTCCATCACCATTGCTCGAGCAATGCGAGTCACTCTTTCAAGATCAGAACTGACACCACCTGTTAGTTTGCCAAAGACACTTTGCTCTGCTGCTCTTCCACCTAGCATCACAGAAATTGTCTCTTCTAATTCTTCTTTGGTTTGCTGATACTTATCGGCCTCTGGAGGGGTCATGGTAAATCCAAGGGCGCGTCCGCGGGACACAATTGAAATACGATGAACCGGATCAGTGTGAGGCAAGAAATGAGAAACGATCGCGTGCCCACCTTCATGATATGCAGTCATTTTGCGCTCTAGATCAGACTGTAAGCGTTTCTTCTCAGGTCCAAGCTTCACTTTCAGAGCTGCTTCTTCGATATCTTGAGATGTAATTTTTGTCCTGTTTTCACGAGCAATTAAGATTGCAGATTCATTGAGCATGTTCTCTAGGTCTGCTCCTGAGAATCCGACCGTGCGTTTTGCTACTCTGTCCCATTTCACATCTTCCGCAAATGGTTTGTTTTTCGCGTGAATACTTAGGATGTATTTACGCTCTTCCAAATCCGGAAGGTCTAAGGTAACTCTTCTGTCGAAACGCCCGGGTCTGATCAAAGCAGGATCGAGTAGATCAGCTCTGTTTGTCGCTGCCAAGACAACCACGGCGTCATTTGGAGCAAATCCATCCATCTCAACTAAGATTTGGTTGAGGGTTTGCTCTCTTTCATCGTGTCCACCCATACTGCCGTGTCCACGCATGCGACCAATAGCATCGATTTCATCGATGAAGATAATAGAAGGGGCGGCTTTTTTTGCTGTCTCAAAGAGGTCTCTGACTCTGGAAGCGCCAACACCGACAAGCATTTCCATAAACTCAGATCCCGCCATCGAGAAAAATGGCGCATTGGCTTCACCAGCAACAGCACGAGCCAAAAGAGTTTTTCCTGTTCCTGCAGGGCCAATGAGCAAAGCTCCTTTTGGGGTACGCGCTCCAACATCACTATATTTTTTGGGATTTTTTAAGAAATCAACGATTTCTTCGAGCTCTTGTTTTGCTTCCTTTAAGCCACCAACATCTGAAAACTTGACATCTTGTTTTCCTTTTGAGAACAACTTTGCCTTGGACTTCCCAAATCCCATGATATCGCCTTGTGCACCTCTGGCTTGACGGAACAAAAACAAGAAGAATCCAACCATCAAGATCATTGGCAGGATATTGAGCAAAATGTCGGCAATCATTCTTCCCGGCATCTGATCTTTAATGAGCAGTTCAAGGGACACTATATCGATATCCGCTTGCTTTAAGATTGTTGTGAAGTCTTGGCCTGTTTCCTTGCGCGAAACCTTTAAACTTCCATCATCGTATTTTGCGGTGAGTGTTTGTCCATCAATCTCCACTTTTTCAATTCTTTTTTCTTTAATTTCGGTAAGAAGCTGTGAAAGTGGAATTTTATTGGATCCTGAAGAAGAAAAAAGGGAAAAGAGGAACGGAACAAACAACAGTAGCACCAAAAACCACAAGATTGATCGCTTTGGATCTAAACGAAATCCAAGCTCCATCTTTAGCATTCTTGGTTTTCCTGTTGATTTCTGCTTCCCCTGCATCTCTGGTTTTGATTTTGGTTCTGCTGGTTTTTGGTTTGGTTCTTTTGCCATAAATTCACGTTTCTTTATTAACGAACTACTGTTCCTGGTTGTACTTCGTCTCCTAGTCCAAATACGACAGGCTTCTCTTCTCCGTCGGCCATAATCATCATTCCTTGACTTTCTTCGTCACCCATTTTCTTTGGTTCCAGATTCACTAAAAAAGGAAGGTTCTTTCCGATAAAATCTTCTGGACTATACCATTCTTTGATTCCAGAAAAAATGACACGATTTCCTATCTCTTCACCAAAATCCACTTCAAAGCGAAGTAGCTTCTTGCTCCATTCAGGTGCAGAGGCAGAAAGGATCTTGCCAATACGAATATCTATTTTCTCAAAATCTGGATAGGAAATTGCCGGTTTCATGAACGCCAATTGTATCATGTGTTGAGCGAAAAGAATAAAGATTTATAGGGAAAAAGAAGAGAGGTTATGCTACTATAGATATTCACTGAAGGAGGCTTCCCATGAATACAAAAATTCTTTTCTCTCTTCTTGTACTTCCCTTGCTTGGGTATGCGCTTAGTCATCCTCGTCTTTCCAAGGCTGAGGAAACAGACACTCGTCCAGTTCAGGTACGCAATGAAGCGATCAAGGAAGCGAACGATAACTTACGAGAAACACGAAAAAATACGCAGAAAAGCGTGAAGAAAACAATGGAAGATGCAAGAATGGAGCGCAAGGCTTCTGTTTCCGCTACCAGACAGACGTATCGCAGTGAGCGAGCAAAACTTCATGGGGAGAGAATTGAGAAACGGTTTGCTTTTTATGCAGAACGTTTATCAAATATTGCAACGCGACTCCAAAGCCGGATCGATAAACTAAAAGCCGAAGGAAAAGATGTCCAATCACCTCAACAAGCTCTTGATATTTCACTTGTAACTCTGGAGAAAGCAATAAACGACAGTAAAGTGGCGGTTGAAATGTTCGGAAACATCTCTATTAGCACCTGGGATTCCCAACAACCAGAAATAAAAGCAGCGATCGTGCAAGCAGGGGTCGCGCGTACTGGATTCACTATTGCCCAGGGTCAAATGATGAGTGTCGTCAGACAAATAAAGGAAAATCTATGAAAAAAACAGCTTTTGCCCTACTTGTTCTGTGTTCTTTTTTTCTGACCGCCTGTAAAACAAACGTCGATACAACTACTCAGATGGAAACTGATACTACAACAGCAGACCAGGCTGGTACCGAAAATATGATGGATGGTGGAGCGCAAGCTGATGTTGAGGCACAAACTGATACAGTGCTCAAAGCACCAGATCTACAATCATCAGATGATCTCGACGATATTTCAGTGGACTTAAACTCAACCGTGGTGGCAGAAGAAAATTTTCAATAAAGCTGGCTCCCTTTTCTCTTCACAACAACTGCTTGTTTACAGGGTATAATTTGTTGGTATGGCCATTGCAGATTTTCCCAGTCAAAAAACAGAAGCACAACTTCGCATAAAAGAACTCTCGTCTCTTACCCCTCAAATCACGGCAAAGCTTGGGCAAATAAACTTATTTGTCTCTAAAGTTTTTCAAGAAAACACAGAACTTTACCGGATCTATACTCAAACCCAAGAGCAAGAAAATTACGAACAATATGTTGCGGATATTCTTCTCTATCCAAAAATAAACTCTCACAACGAATCGGATTTTCGAATAATCCATGAACAGTTAATCGAACCAGAAAAAGAATATGTCAAAGACCAGACTCTTGTCTTTACAAAAACAGCTCACTTTTTTATAGACACTTTTGTCAAAAATTTTCCAGAATCAAAGACAACTGCTTCGAAAACTGCAAAAGAAAATTTTCAAAAAGACTCCGATGTTTTTAGCAGAATTATTTTTTTTCAACAAAAATCTCAAGCAAGTCTGAATTATTGGGCAGCATACCCACTATTTCTCAAACGATTGTATTCAATGGCCCATGAGTTGTTCAACTTGATTCTACAGGAACAGAATGAGATATACGCAGGATTATCTGACATAGAAAAGGAAGAGATTGCAACAGAGAGGGATCAAATTCTCCAAGACAAGCAGTCGCTTGATGAAAAAACTCCTGCTTCTTTACCCCTTCCTCCTCCTCGGAAAGATCTCTCTCCTTCTGATGCTAAGTCTGGGAAAGCTTCTGTCTCATTGCAGGCGGAAAAAATTCGAATACAAAGAGAAAAAAGTGTTGAACAAGCACAACGAATGATTGGAGGACTGCGTCGCGGAGAGAATATTCCTACACTTGATGAAATTATTAAACGAGTTTTCGAGCCGGGCATGACTTCGAAAGAACTGGAAATTGTTTATCAGCAACTACAAGAACAATATGCGCAGAAAAGATCAAAACTAGGGCGTGATAGTTATGAAGACACGAACAATCAAGCCTTTTCCCTTGAGAAATTGTTACAGCAAGAAACGAAACTGAAAGAAAGCATTGAAAACTATGCTGCTGTAGCAGCTTATTTTGAAACTGTTCCACCAGAGCTACTCGTTCAACTTCAACGTGAACTTGGAAATATTGACCCTAAAATGCAATCTCAGTTTACACGCTATTTTGAGAATGTACGTGTACAAGAACAGAACAAAATTCTTCGTATAAATGGTGGAAAGCTCCCACTTTGGATTGATTCGTCAGATTTTAACGATCCAAAACTTAGACAATTACTATCTACAACAAAAATAGATACTATTGAACGGTTGGCAGAACTGAAAGCCTCAATTCCCTCCTCTGAACAATTCCACAAAACACTTGTTATTCCTCTCTCCGTAAATAGGCAGCAATTGGCAGAGACTGAGACCGTACTATCTCTGGCAGATAAAAACAGTGAGGCGTTCAAAAAATCAATGGAAGCGTATCGCGAGCAAGCATATATTGTTGCACTACAAGAACAGTTTATCGAGAACAAACAACTCAATTTGGATGGAGACCAACAAAGTCAGCGACGACAATTTCAGCATCTCTTTGGACAAGAAGAAATAATTTTGGATCCCAATACAACAATTGTACATGAACTGGGGTTGGAAGAAATTGAAATTCCTGAAGATTCCTATTCTTCTGCCAATTTTTCAGATATTGATGAGGATGAAGAAACAACGGAAAGCTCTCGAGCCGGTCTTTTTTCCCGTCTAATCGGCAACAAACGTGGTAATTCACCTAAAGAAATTTCAGGTAAGTTACAAAAAACAAGAAAATCTCTAGATCGCCTAAAAAAAACTGCCAATTTGGCAAAAATCATTCTGTCAAACCCGACTGCAGTCGCAGCCGGTATAGGTGGAATTGGGGCTGGATTGTCTTTGTATTCACTTCTTACCAATCTTCCTGTTGGAGTTGCTACTCTTAGCGGTGGTGTTCTGGGCGGAATTGCAGGAGCTCTCATTGGAGGACCGATTGGAGCTGGAGTGGGTTTTACATTTGGATCCTTAGCTGGAAATGCTCTTGGTAGTTTTTATTTCCAACCGGCTGCAGCAGCTACAGAGTCTATACGATCAGCAGGATTACTGGGAAAAGAAGGTGTTAGCGCACTAACTAAGGCAACACCTGAAGCAGTTTCAAATTTTTCCAAAACCGCTTCTTCACTAGCCCAAAGTGGGCAAACTACAGCGAGTCACCTCGCAACAAAGGGCGTTAATGCCTCCAAAGCACTCTTTGAAGCGCTCCCCAACGCATCAATCGGAGCGTCTCCAACCATCCTTATTCCTTCAGCATATGCAGGCATTGCTGGTGTCAGTCTCATAACAGCCACGATCATCTCAGGTGCTTTTTTAGTCGATGGAACGTTGACGGGAGTTACGGACGAGTCAAAGTACGTTGAAATAAAAAAAGAGATTGTTCCTCCATCGCTGGACCACTATGAGAATAGTGCGTTGGATGATGATACTGAAGTTGTCACGTACAAAATCACCATCACCCCAAAAAACGATGAAAAGACCTCACAGCCGTACGAAATCACACTCAATACTGCAAAAGATGTAGCTCGCATAGTCTCGGCAAGTGATCCTGCTCCCTCCGCTCCTGACATGGAAACACCAATGAAGGCAGCGCTTGGTGCAATTCCCCAAACCATCACGACGTCAAAATCGTTCACTTATCAAATCACCTACAACAAATCGTATGTTGATACACGCATCACAAATGTCTTTACGATTACGTTTGACGTAAACCTCAATGGCCAGCAGGTGGCAAAAGAAGAAGTAGCGGGAACTGCAACGTCTGTTTCGTTTGGTACTCCACCAAATGATGTCGCGTGCTTACAGTTTGAAGACTCATCAGGAACGGTTGCAGGTGTTGATACAAAAGACTGGACAGATATTGAAAAAGAAGTCGTGATCCAAGCATTCGGGCCGATGTCTCAGTATCAAACGTATATAGAAAAACTTTGTAATACGTCAGACGGCACGGTTCATTTATACAGAGCAAGTGGAAGTAAATATGGAGGATTTACACCAAGGGCACTTCTCAATTCCATCATTTTGTACGATGGGGGTATCATGGATAGTGGAGGAGCAATTTATAGTCCATCGAGTGTACGGTATACGTTAGTACACGAAACCGGACATATTATTTACTACAATAATTCGGATGTGATTCCTGACTATATCCAGAGCGTCAACGGCCCATTAATGCAAACGTATTTGTATTACAATGAGGATAAAGGTCATGATGATGAAGAGTCCCTTGCCGAGTCAATTGGAGTATTTGCTGTATATAAATACTTCCCCCTTTGTACATCAGAATTAAATGCACAAGGCAGATGTAGTACTCCAAAAGTGTTATTTAATTTTCCAAGTGAAAATTCGTCCCACTACAAATGGGTACAAGACAGTATTTTTGACGGGCAAGAACCACCAGGGAATTAGTATGACTATGCAAACTCTACGCTACACACTTCGACGCTATTGGTACATAAGTGCCTTAGTTGTTATTTTAATCGGTACGATCATTCTTCGTGTCGCTACAAGTCTTATCCCCGAGCCACCAACAACGCAGACAGAAGTTAACACCTGGAACACTCTCATTCCAGGGTATTCAACCAAAGCGAGTGTCACAGAAAAGCTTGGACAACCACTTCAGAGCGTCCCCACTGAAAACGGCGAATCACTTGAGTACTCAGCTCCTTTTGCTGAGTATCCAACCGTTGTCGAAGTTGATTCGACACAAAAAGTACGATTTGTGCGTGAACGTTTTGATCCGCGTGATCAAAGCAAAGTTCCTGCATTTGTAGCAAAACTTGGAGCACCTGACTTTATTCAATACTCTGTGGGAGGAGCGTTTCCTCTGGAAGTGCACCTGCGGTATGGTGTGGCTGTAGCGCGTCATCTTTCTGATAAATCCGTGTTTGAGATTTGGTATTTTCCACCAATGTCAAAACAGGAGTTTCTCTCTACAATAGGAAAAGACAATGCAACTGAATCTGATGAACCAGAATTAGCTCCTGATCTTCAGGAAGCATCGCCATCCGCGCAAACATCATACTAATTTATGCAACAACATCCAGTACCACAAAATGTCACCGGCTATGAGTTTCACCTCATTGGCCAAATGACTCTCAAGCAGTTTATGGAAGTCGCTGCGGGGATTTTGGTGGCAGTCCTCATTAACTGGACTAACCTTCCAGAGATCGTGAAGTACCCTCTGATGGGTATTGCCGGGCTTACAGGCCTTGCACTCGCCTTCATTCCCCTTGGTGGTCGTCCTCTGGATCGCTGGTTCTTCGCGTTTATTAAATCTATCTATCAGCCCACACTTTTTTACTGGAAAAAAACAGAAACGATCCCTGAAATTTTCAACTATACACAACCACTGCATGTCGATAATTCGCCACAAGTTGATTACAAACCACTTCGCCAGTCTCGAGTCCAAGAATTCCTTACAACGCTTCCGCAGGAACAAACCCAACAAGCACCATCGGCAGAAGATGCACAAGTTCAACATGTCTTGTCACTGTTTTCTTCAAATCCTCCCCCACTACCCACACCAGTACCTATTCAGACAGATGATACGTCGTTTTCGCCACCAACTCCTCCATCTTCACAAGATCAATTGTTTGCTGGTCCACGGGTCATTGAAATGAAAATTGAGGAACAAGGACTCCCGAAGCCTGAGCTTCCCAAACAAAAACAGGAAGATCTTCCTCGACCAGTTACTCTGCAACAGACAAATTCGCAGATAGCATACTCGACACATGCGGGAATAGCGCTTGATGAAGTATCATCACCTCTCCCACTTCAAAATACGCAAGTTCCTCAAGTGGAAAAGCGCGGGCCACTTTCATTTGAAGATGTTTCACCTGTCCAGACAGACACTTCACTTCCCTTCCCGACCCAACCAACCATTCCCAATGTGATTGTGGGAATGGTATTAACAAACGACAAAAAAATTATTGATAACGCCATAGTCACCATTGTGAGAGAAAGTGACAGCACACCAGTTCGAGCACTCAAAACCAATATGCTTGGTCAGTTTGAGATTGTCACGCCACTTGAAAATGGATCCTATATGATCGTCACGGAGAAAGAAGGATTTACATTTGCCAATAAATCCTTGGAACTCCATCAGCAAATTATTGAGCCATTGATTATACAAGCAATGTAAAAAAGAGCTTCGCCTTGTCCTTTTGGGAGAAGTTAGCGATAATACCGTAGACAACTATGATTTCACAAACCAATGCATTGATATCGACAACGCAAAAATACTTAGAGCTGTACGACATAACAAACGATGTCATTGTGCTTCAGGATGGTAGCGTCTCGATGGTCATGCACTCAACAGCAATCAACTTTGATCTGTACTCCGAAGAAGAACAGGATGCTGCTATCTATGCGTATGCTGCACTGCTCAACTCGCTCTCCTTTCCAATTGAGATCGTGATTCGTTCTCAGAAAAAAGATGTTACATCGTACTTGGATTTGTTAAAGACTGCGGAAGTCAAAGCGTATTCTCCGGTCAATAAAACCAATATTCGTCAGTACCGACAGTTTGTTGAAGAGCTTGTTCAGGAACGAAACGTGTTGGAAAAAAAGTTTTATATCGTCATCACCTATACTGCCTTGGAAGCTGGAATCATCACTGGGTCGTCCTTTTTCCCGGGACTCTCGAAAAAAAACACAAAACCGCTGGATAAAAACAGTATCTTGGAACGCGCGCTAACGAATCTTGAGCCAAGAAAAGAACATCTTATCCATCAGTTCGCCCGTATTGGTTTGTTTTTGCAGCAGCTCAAGACTCAAGAACTTATTCAGTTGTTTTACACCATCTACAACCCAGACACATCTAAGGGGATTAAAATCTCTACAACAGAAGAGTATGCAACACCTTTGGTTCAGGCAGACGTTCAGCCTCTTGAGGTACTACAAGCCAAAGCTGTCCAAACACCCCTCACTCCACTTGGAAATGAAGCGCCAATTTCACCTGAGAGACAAAAACCAGAGCCTGTTCCTCCAGTACAAGTTCAGACTGCCCCAGCAGATATTCCAAACATTGTTCTTCCACCTACACAAGTAGAGAGTATGCAACCAACACAACCACCTGAAGAACCGACATTCTCACCGGTCATGACAAACGATACAGAACAATCACATAGTGACCTTGTCCCTCCAACACCACCTGAACAACTGAATATAAATGATCAAGCAGCTCAGATCCCACCTGGGCAGACAGAGCAAGCACCAGTACAATCACAGTAGAACCTATGGCACTTAATTTGTTTTCATTGCTATCGAAGACTAAACCTGGAACGAAGCCTGAGAATTCTGCAAACCCTGAGGCGGCAAAAAAAAGTGAGGAAGAAGCAAAACTGGCAGATGAAATTGCAAAATTTTCTTCAGGCCTCGTTTCAATTCTTGATATTATTGCACCAGAAGCGATAGAAGTTGATTTTACCTATCAACGTATCAATGCGACATACACCCGCTCTCTGTTCATCTCCGGATACCCTAGATCGGTTCCAGCTAACTGGCTTTCTCCACTCATCAATTTTCCTCACTCGATGGATATATCGATGTACATATTCCCGGTGGACAGCGCCAAGATTTTGCAAGACCTACGGCGCAAAATCACTGAAATGGAGGCGGAATTGTCATCAGACTTAAAGTCTGGAAAAATTGGAAATATTGATACGGAAATCAAACTTGAAGATGCCCGACTTATCCAGGAACAACTCGCAAAAGGCGCAGAACGATTTTTCCAGTTTGGTCTCTATATCACTATTTCAGCACAGTCTCTTGAGGAACTCGATCGTGTCACCAAGCAAGTACGCTCAACGCTTGGCTCACTACTTATTGTGAGTAAAAACGCGACACTACAGATGGAAGAAGGATTTAAGACAACCCTCCCCTCTGGTCTTGATAAATTAAGCTATGTTCGTAACATGGATACGACTTCTTTGGCTACGACATTCCCCTTCACATCCTCTGAATTGACGATGGAACAAGGAATTGTGTATGGCATCAATGAACACAACGATTCACTTGTTATTTTCGATCGTTTTTCCATGGAGAATGCAAACATGGTCGTGTTCGCAAAGTCAGGTGCTGGAAAATCGTATGCAGTAAAGCTTGAGGCCTACCGACAGCTCATGTTTGGAGCAGATATAATCATCTTGGATCCTGAACGAGAGTATGAAGACTTGTGTAAAGCCGTTGGCGGCGAGTATGTTAATTTTGGCTTTGACTCACCTATCAAAATTAATCCCTTTGATCTTTCCTCCGTATATGAAGAAGGACAGAATGAACTAGGACTCAAGATCATCTCTCTTCACTCACTGCTACGCGTCATGATTGGAAGCCTGTCTCCCACTGAAGATGCGATTCTTGACCGAGCTATTGTTGCGGCATATAAGGCAAAGAACATTACCCCAGAGCCAGCGACACAATCAAATGAACCTCCTCTGCTTGAAGACTTGTACAAGGCACTCGTTGGAATGGAAACTGCTGATTCAGCCAACCTCGCTGCTCGTTTGGAAAAATTTGTGAAAGGAAGTTTCCGAGGCATCTTTGATCAAAAATCGAACTTTAATATTACCAATCACTTTACAGTTTTCTCTGTCAAAGAACTTGAGGATGAACTGCGACCAATTGCCATGTTCATGATTCTTGATTTCATCTGGACGAGAGTCAAAAAAGATGTACGCAAACGCATCCTTATCGTTGATGAAGCATGGTATTTCATGAAGCATCATGACAGTGGTTCGTTCCTTCACTCCCTTGCCAAACGGGCGCGTAAATACTACTTAGGGATCACCACCATTACACAAGATGTGGAAGACTTCTTAGGATCTGAATATGGCAGAGCCATTGTGACCAACTCTTCTATTCAGCTCTTGATGAAGCAATCATCAGCCTCAATACCCACTCTTACCCAGGTATTCTTTCTCTCTGAAGGAGAACGACGGCTACTAATGGCGGCTGATGTCGGTGAAGGATTGTTCTTTGCAGGACAAAATCACGTTGCTATCCGAGTGATTGCCAGTGACTTTGAACATGATCTGATCACTACCAATCCAATGGAACTAGAACGTAGAAAACAACAGCAACAGCAGATCCCGCAGTCTCCATTACCACCGGCTCCTCCAATGGCAAATACGTCATCTGGATTACCTACTCCTTCACTTCCACAATAATAGATCCTGAAGACTTATAACAACTATGGAACTTCAGACTAATACTCGAACAGTAATTGAAGGAAAAGTAAACAACTTGCTTATCAGAGCATTTAAGTCACCTATTCCTATTCCAGACTGGAACACGTTTGTTATGCCAGAAGATAGAATTCCTGTAGTAGAGGGTACAAATGAAATTTGGGTGGGATTAAATACACAAGGACACACTCAGTTACTCGAATTATTACGTGAAAACAACATCCAAGCTACGGAAGGTAGTAATGCTACCCTACAAGTAAAGGATGGTAGAGTGATCTATGTAGAATTTGTGCAAAATGTCGGACCACATGAAACGCTTATTTTTCAAAAAATACTAGAAGTTCTTCCAAAAGAAAAAATAAGCCCTGCAATAAGTGTTCGGCTGAAGAGGATTTGGTAAATATTTTTATTCTTTTTCTAAAGGAAATTTTTCTTGCATCCATTTGGCAGCATTATCAAGCCAGGTATCTTTTGGTTTTTCAAAAACAACGTACTTTAGCATCACTTTTTTCACTTCTTCTTGGTTTGCAGTACCTAAAAGCAGAAGTAATACCCCAGGAAAGGCTCGTGCGGTTTCAACATGGAGTAGCACTTCTTTATGTTTCTCTGTAAACCAAAACCTTCCGAGTTCTTCCCAATAAAATACTTGATCACCAGTGTGAATACCAAACGTCGTGATTGCATTGTGGATTGAGTCAGGAGGAACAGTATTTAACACATACGCAACAAACGCCAAACTTACGACAACAGCGATAAACAAGAACTGTCCAGCAAAGAAAAGAATAAGGGAAACTAAAAAGACGATTATAGCGATTGTAGTATAAAACTCTCTGTCACGTTTTTTATATGGTCTTGAGGCTGCAGTCCATTCAAAAAGCACCTTCTCTTCATGTCGACTATGGTCATTACTCGGTCTTTCAGCCGGTCGCTGCGAATCATCTTGAGTTTCAACTGAAGGGTTTTGTGATTGTTGTTGTGAGGAATCCATACAAACATAGTGTAGCGCAAATTTCAGTTGTTTTACACACGAATGTTTGCCTGTTCAAGATATATGATGAACAGGCTATTAACGAAGAGTAAAACTTTCTAAGTAAAAAATGATAAACTATCCATTAATAATTCTAACTGGAGATAGATATGGATCAGCAAAAAAGAATAGAACAGAGTGATCTTTCTAAACATGACATTTTCGATGGTTTGGATAACGCTTCGTTTGACGAAATAACACTGAGAATGGCTTCAGGAGAGCTTTCACCTGAAGCAGTAGAAAAATACAAGCTAGATTCCGATACTGGACCAAAACTTCAGGAAAGATATAGAAAATTAAAACAGCGTTTTGATGAGGAAAAGAATACCTATTTCGAATCTAATTCATTTGCTACAACATTACCTAAATCACTTGAAGCTATCCAATATCTTACAGAGGTAATAGAACGGAAATTAAGTGGTGAAAGTGAGTTCCATCAAACAGGTATAAAGATCAAAACGGCTCTTAAAAATCTTAAGAGATATGAGTAATCCCAATTACATTACTCTTTTCATTTCAACCTAGCTGTTAGCATATAGAGACGGAGAGAACCTGCCCTCTTTCGAGGATCTTCGCTCTTTGCCGATTGGCAAATCGCTTCAAGACTCGGCGTAAACCACTCATCCTTCTCTATCCACATTTGGAATAAGCGGGATAGTTGCTTATTCCAAAATGCGGAGGGTACAGGACTCGAACCTGTGATCCCTTGCGGGAGATAGTTTTCGAAACTATTGCAGTAGCCGCTGTGCCAACCCTCCCCTATCTGGTGCACCCACCTGGAATCGAACCAGGATTTCCCACTTCGCAGGCGGGTGTTCTATCCGTTGGACTATGGGTGCAAATCGTACTGTATTGTACCATGTCAAGGGTGGAGTGTTGAGAAAAAAACTAGATCTTGGGCTCGGTTTTGCGCTTCTTTATCTTCTCAAGAGTGTACAAAATACGCTCGTGAAGGTTAATATTTTTCATGCGGGCAAAACGCATGATGGTCACAAGTAAGTCTCCAAGCTCCTGCTCATATGATTCATCCATTTGAGCACTGATATTGGTTTTTTTGCGACCGTGTTTGGCTAAGTATGCACGTGCCATCTCTCCCACTTCTTCCACCAGAGACAAGATCATTATCGAACCGTAGTCTTCTGAGTAGCGCTTGCCCTTATCGATATCTGAAAGAATATTGAAGTATTCACGAAAGGGTGTCGCATGTAGTTTTCGTTTTGATTTTTTTGTTTTTTCTTGAGTATCATCCATATATTTCTCACAGGTTATTCACTTTTTATCCACCGATCTTTCAACACTTATTCACAAGGTTTTCCACAGCTGTGGATATCTTTTTTCGCCACTATTTCTTTTTCATCATTTCACCAAAACCTTGAATTGCTTGTAGTACTTCTATCGGTGTAACAAATACTACAGTATTACTCTGATCAGAGCTAATGTCATTTATTGAGTTCAGGGTTCTAAGATGCAGTGCCCCAGGAGACGCGGACATTGTGTGAGCAGCCTTTGCGAGGTTCTGAGCAGCGATGACTTCTCCTTCTGACGCGATGATCGTGGCTTTTTGTTCACGCTCTGCCTCTGCTTGCTTTGCCATCGTTCGGATCATTGACTCAGGAAGTTCTATGTCTTTTAGTTCCACCGCTTGAACATCTACTCCCCATCCTGTGGAAATCTTGTCAATATCTTTTTGAATTTGCTCTGCTACGTGCGTTTTTTCACCGAGTAACTGATTGAGCGTTGCGGCACCAATGACGTTACGCATCGCGGTTTGAGCTAACTGGGTAACGGCGTAGTAAAAATTCTCAACTTCATTAATTGCTTTGGAAGGGTCAACGACTTTGTAGTAAATAACTGCAGTAACTTTTGCCTGCACATTATCTTTGGTAATCGCTTCTTGTTTTGGAACTTCGACAGCCTTTGTTCGGATGTCTACTTTTGTGACTGACTGCACGTACGGCCACATAAAACGCCAGCCTGGTTGCATGATGCCGGTAAATCGACCGAAACTATACACCACTCCTCGTTCATACTCATTGATTTGTTTCAATGAAGTAATCCAGAAGATAATGCCTATGACGACTGTGATAAGAATAAATCCCAGCATATGGTTTCCTTTTGTATTGTTTTTCTATTTTACACCCTGGCAAGGCTCTCACAAAGATTCTCTATGGAAGACTTTTTCTTTTCGAGGTAAAATGGAAGAACTATTTAACCAAAAGGACATATGAGTTTTTTTGACGGATGGTTTCGGGGACAAGAGTTGAGCGATAAGGTAGTACGACAAGGACCATCACCAGAACAGATCGCTTTGGCAAAAGATGTGAGGACTGGCAAATATCAGCGAGGTGAAAAACCTATGCAAACAGATACTCCAGAACAAGTTGTCGATGCTCAATTTTCGGGGTTAAATGAAAAGCAAAAATCATATCTGATAAATGTGGTTACTCTAGCAAGAGAGAACAGAAGAATTGATCAACTCATCCAATCTGCTGAAACCTATGGATTAAAAATCTCAGATGTTCAAACGCTTGCGATAAGCCAAAGAGAGTAAGCTTATGACCCCTACCTACTCCCACTCAGATCACGAGGACGATATCTATACACGCTGGGAAGAGTCCGGAGCGCTTAATCCTGATACGCAGAAAAACGCGAACCCCAAAAAGAAACCGTATACAATCCTCCTTCCCCCACCAAATGCCAACGCATCGTTACATGCTGGGCACGCAATGTTTGTCATCGAGGACATCTTGATTCGCTTTCACCGAATGATGGGACACCCCACACTCTGGCTTCCAGGCACAGATCATGCAGGGTTTGAAACGCAGTATGTGTACGAGAAGCAACTCGCCAAACAAGGAAAATCTCGCTTTCAGTTTGATCGAGAGACGCTGTACAAAGATATTTTTTCTTTTGTCCAAGAAAACTCTCACACGATCTTTGACCAGCTAAAAAAAATGGGATTCTCTTGTGACTGGTCAAGAGCCACGTTTATGCTTGATGAAAAAGTGGTGAAGACGGTCTACAACACGTTTTCTAAAATGGTTACAGACGGACTCGTCTACCGAGACAACTACATTGTGAACTACTCTCCCAAATCTGGTACCAGCTTTTCTGAACTTGAAGTGAATTATATCGAGCGCAAAGATCCACTTTACTACATCCAGTATGGTCCATTTGTGATCGCAACAGTTCGACCTGAAACGAAGTTTCGTGATGTTGCGCTTGCGGCACACCCCGATGATCCTCGGTACAAAGACTGGATTGGAAAAACTATTACATTTGAGGGGTTACTTGGCCGAGTAGAGATGAAAGTGCTTGCGGATCCCGAAATTGATATGGAGTTTGGAACTGGAATCATGAAGGTTACCCCAGCACATGATGCGCATGATTTTCTTCTCGGAAAAAAATATGATCTCCCTGTGACACCAATTATTGATTTTCAAGGAAAAATGGATTTCTCCTGGTTTATTACTTCTCCAGAAGGAAAAGAACAAAAACATCTCGATAGAGCACTGAAGTACCATGGCAAAAAAGTCGCAGAAGCGAGAAAGCTCATTGTTGAAGACATGAAGGCAGAAGGAATGATTGTTAAAACAGATGACAACTATCTTCACAACGTTGCGACCGATTATAAGACTGGAAGTGACATTGAACCAATGGTTATGCCCAATTGGTTCGTGGCTACACAAAAACTGGCAAAACCAGCTATAGAAGCAGCCAAAAGCAAGAAAGTTCGATTCGTTCCCGATCGATTTGAAAAAACATACTACCAATGGATGGAAAACATTCGCAATTGGCCAATTAGCCGTCAAATAGTTTGGGGGATACGAATACCAGTGTGGTACTCGGTACAGGAAAACCCCACACTTTCTGTGACGTTCTTAGATCAAGACAAGACACGTGTGACAGGAAATATTTCTGAATTGCTTTCAACTCATCAGCTATCAGATATCAGTTCTGGTCTCCAATCACTTCGCGCACCCGTCGACGCGACGTATGTCATATCGGTTGATTCTCCAGGAAAAGACTTTCTTCCAGAAACAGATACGTTTGAT
>CAZBKJ010000025.1:0-20282 GCA_964492495.1 uncultured Pseudomonadales bacterium | reverse complement strand
TAGCAAACGCAGTAACATACGTGTGTTTCCAACCATTATCAACCAGTATGAGAGCTGAAGCTGCTCGAAACTGTGCGGTTGGAGGATCAACAAATGCTGCAAACGCGAGTAGACCTGCCGGAGTCCCAGACCTGTGTGTGGCAACAACTGAATACCTCTGTGTGCCATAATCACAACGAAACATAGAAATGTATACAAGGGGCGACTACACATCGCCCCTTTTTCGTGCTTTCTTATGTACCGTACTTGATTCTTGTTCTCTTTTACTTGATACTTGCCCTATGATCGCACTTTTTGCCATGCTATTTTTACTGTTCTTTTTGGGGCTCGCGATTGGGAGTTTCTTAAACGTCGTTATCTACCGTGCAGTACACAATGACTCCCCTGCTCGCGGTCGGTCATACTGTGATCACTGCAAAAAACCGATTGCCTGGTATGACAATATTCCCTTGATTTCTTTTTTGATCTTGAAAAGTCGCTGTCGCTACTGCAAGAAGTCAATTCCCTGGGAGTATCCCGCTGTGGAGTTTTTGACTGGTGCGCTTTTTGTATGGTGGTACTTGGTAGGATTTACATTTTTTCAGCTAAGTACTCAGCCGCTCTCACTTGTCCAGCCACTGTTCTGGTTGATGGTCGGGGTCCTCTTTGTTGTGATCTGTTTTGCGGATCTCTCGTACACCATCATCCCTGACAGCGCGGTTCTGCTTCTGAGTATCCTTGCCTTTGTGTACCGAGTGTTACTTGTCCAGCAAAAAATCATGACGCCGTTTGATTTTGTCGCTTCAATCGTGAGCGGTTTAGGGTTGGCATTATTTTTCTTTTTACTTATTGTGCTGACAAAAGGCAAAGGCATGGGGTTTGGGGATGTGAAGCTTGCCTTCCCACTTGGACTGATCATTGGGTATCCAGCGATCATTTTGGCGACATTTTTGTCGTTTGTGATCGGAGCCGTTGTTAGTTTGTTCTTACTTGCCCTCAATAAAAAGAAGATAAAAGGCAGTGTCCCGTTTGGTCCTTTTCTCATCGCTGGAACTGTCATAGCATTGGTATGGGGAGAGAAAATTCTTTCCTGGTACATGCAGTACATATGAGAGTAATCCGCTTATTTTTTCAGTTTTTCTTTTTCTTTGCAGTCATTGGTGCATTTATCTATATTGCTGGCACGAGAATTTGGCTAGTCTATGCTGTGTCGGTGTTTGGCAAAGATATCGAGTCACTGACTGTCCAGCAAGCTGATACGAATTCCCTGACCACACGCTGTTCCCGAGCACCTTCTGCAAGTGAATTTTCAAAAGCCTTGGCACTGCAGGTGCGTTTTCTTGATGACAAGACGTATGCGATAGAAATCGTGTGTTCGTTTATCGAGTCAACTCCCGTAGTCCTGGAAACGAAGACGCTGCCAATGTGGACGACAAAAGAACCAGGTTCTTCTGGACTCTACATAGATCTACAACGACCAGCACCAAGTAGCATTCGTCTGAGAGTCTTTAATGTCACGCAAGATCTCAGACTTGCTGATGGTAAGTTAACTGAGATTGATCTGGCTGCTGCTCCACTATCACCAGGTGTTCCGCAGGCTGCGTGCATGGGCTATGGATATGCATGTTGTGAAGGTGGACTTCAGGCTGGCAAAGGCGACTCTCGTAGTGTCGGAGTGACAGACTGTCCAGAGAACTGTTACTCCTCATGCGCTGCACTTCCCTATGTACAGTCATTTACCGCAGACCCGTACCCAGAGAACCAAGAAGTAGTCTTGACTGAGAGTTCTCAGGCAGTTGTCTTCTCTTTTGTCGCAGATCACACCAATGGGAAAGTCAGCAAAGTCGAGATTGACTATGGAGATGGACAACAAGAAACCTCACTCATGACGACTGGAATTTTTACCCACACCTATGTATGTCCTACCGAATGTCGGCATACTGCCAAACTCACAGTCTTTGATAGCCAAGGCAATACTTCTGTTGAAAACAGTACCTCAGTCCTTTATATTCATAGGAAAGGACTCTAGGCTATGCGCTTCTTCTCTTTCCGTGGTAAGTCGGGCTATACACTCATTGAGCTTCTCATTGTGATATCTATTATTGGTATTTTGGTGGGGCTTGCAACCGTGAGCTTCTCTTCTATTCAGCGAAAAAGTAGAGATGCAAAACGACGTGGGGATATCAAAGCGATGCAGACAGCATTTGAGCAGTATTACCTGCGAAATGGTGCATTTGCTGCGTGTAACACAATGAACGTTGCGTTCCCTGGTGGGCTGCCTGTCGATCCAAGTTCAGGAGCACAGTACACGTGTACTGGAACAGCCGCGACATACTGCGCCTGTGCCTTCCTTGAAAATGGAGGAGGAAACTCATCAAATGGTTCATGTACCTATGTCCCTTCTACTTCAGCTATACAGTATTATTGTCTATCGAATCTACAGTAGGAAACATCTATGTTTTTCTCTAGAAAAAAATTACTCTCTCGCTCAGCTGGATTTACTCTCATTGAGTTATTAGTCGCGATCGCTATCGTTGCCGTGTTGACTGCTATTGGGGTGGTGAGTTTTCGTGACTCGTCGCTACGTGCCCGAGACAGCAAACGACAAGCCGACATCAACCAAGTTCGCTCAGCGCTTGAACTCTATCGTTCGGCGAACGTGGGATCTGGATATCCAACAGGAAATTTCTCGGCGATGATTGGAACTTTGCGAACAAATGGATATATTTCCGATCCCCTCCCGTCCGATCCTAGCAACACAGGTACATACATCTATACATACACTGCTGTAGGGACAACATATTGTTTGTGTGCGAACCTCGAAAGTCAGCCAGGCAACCGAGTGTCTGCAAGCTGTACGGCGGCAACGACGCCAAATCCTACGTTCTACTGTCTGACACAACCGTAAAGATAGCGGAGGCAAGGTTTCAGAAATCAGGTATCAGGAAAATACAGAAGAGAGGGATCCATTCGACTTTCTGGAATACCAGAAACGCTCAGGATGACAGAGGAAAGGTTCAAGGTTTCAGGGGCAAGGTGTCAGGGCTTCTCCACTCCATGTCGTCTCATCGACGACTTGGATAGTCGAAGAATAAAAGATTCAAGATTATAGAGCGAAGCTCGGATTCCCTACCAATTTTTTTCCAATCTAGTAACTTCTCTTCAAATTTGCTTAGATGAGTGTGTATGGGAAAGAGTCGTCTCGGGTTTACCCTCATTGAGTTATTAGTCGTCATCAGTATCATGGGAGTCTTTGTTGGAGGCGGAATTGCTAGCTATCGGCGTTTTAATCAGCAACAAGTGCTGCTTGAAGCTGGAAAGCGAATGATGACAACTCTTCGTCAGGCGCAATCAAACGCAAGTAGTGGTGTCAAACCGCAGTCTCCCTCCTCTACGTGCACGATGTTGCAAGGATACTCAGTCTCGTCACTTGGTGGATCACCACCAACAAGCTTTCAAATAGCCCAGATCTGCCTCAATGGCGCAACAACTGTCAATTACACGACATCGACCCTCGCACTTCCTGCCGGCCTTGCGTTTCAAAACGCCTTTTCTTTTTCGTTCCTTGGACAACTGCGAGGCGTGACGACTCCAACAACCATCTCGATAGTGCAAACCCCCGTGACTTCCAGTTCACTGCGATACAATATTTCAGTGGATGCCAGTGGCGCAATCAATGATCTAGGAATTATCCGACCATGAGAATACGACAGTCACAATCAGGACAAACGCTTATCGAAGTCATCATTGCCGTTGGCTTACTTGCCCTGGTGCTCACAACCTTGGTTTCTGGAGTGGCTTTGAGTGTGCGAAACAATCGTCACGCACGTAACCAAGCACTTTCCAAGGAGCATGTGCGTGAAGCACTCGAAGGAGTGCGAGGAATTCGTGATCAAGTTGGGTGGGAATCATTTATCGCGATGCTACGTGCTGATGGGGGTAGTACAAGTACGCCTGTTGTCTACTGTCTTCCAACAGTTCCCAGCGTCGCGTATTCAACTCCACCTGCATCAAGTGACTTCGCTGCACTGACTACAAGTGCAAACTGTACAACAAGTCTGATCCCTTCGACAATATTTAGTCGTTCTATAACCATGAACCTGAACAATCTAGGAGGTCCCAATGTCACCAGTGTGCGTATGATCGTCACTGTTTCATGGGAAGACTCCGGCAGAACATTTTCATCAACATCAACACTCGTCTTACGTCAATGGCAGTAAACACTATGTACAAGAACAAACGCTCACAACTCGGCTATACACTCATTGAACTCATCGTGGTGGTATCTATAACAATCATGGTGCTCGTTGGGGCTCTTGCCCTCTTTTTCTCGACCCTTTCAAGTGGTGGAAAAACTGCCAGTGCAGAGTACACAAAACAAGCTGGGCAGTTTGCCATGACCCAGATTACGTTTGCAATCAGAAATGCCAGAAAAATTGTTCCAAATACGGCGGGACAGATTTGTGCTCCGTCCATGACATCAATCACCATTGAAGATCAAAACGGAATACTCACTGAGATTTCCGCCGCCAATGGACGACTTGCTTTAGGTGGAACAAACTATCTCACTCCCGCTGATCTTCTTTTGACTGGCCCAACGTTCTCTTGCCAGCCAGCATCGTATGGTACAGGAACTTGGAATGGTTCCCCTCCTTCAATTTCAATCACTTTTTCTCTGCAAAAAGGTCAAGCTAGTGCCCTTCCAAGAGACATAGTGACGATTCCTTTTCAATCTTCAGTGACAATGCGGAATTTCTAATTACAAACTATAGAAAATCTGGATCCCCGACATCCAGGTTGCCTAATCGACAACTTGGCTTCGAGGATGACAAGAATGGATAGGAACTCTTCGACAGAGGAAGAAAACACTTGTTGATTGGTTTGAATCTGTTTATACTGGAAAATAGTATGGAAAACCAACGTGGACAGATCGGAATCGTATTACTTTTGGTATCAGTGGTGATGCTCACCGTTGGTATCTCTATTTCCTCAAGAACAACAAGCGACGTCAACATTTCAACGAGTGGTGAACTGGCAAACAGAGCACTTGATGCTGCGGAAAGCGGTATTGAGGTTGCACTGTCACAAGATCTTGATACCTATAACGGGCTGACAAGTACACCTGCACCCTCAAACGATAATATTGGGTTGGTCACGACCGTCAATCGAAGAAACACTCTTGAAGCTCGAGTCGAGCAAGGATATGTTGCCAGTATCGATGCCAGAGGCGCGGCAGGGTCTGTCCGAATCCAGTGGGCAAAGGAAGGAACTCCCGAAGAGCGAGCTTCTCTAGCGATCTCCGTCTTTCGTGCCACCTCACCCAATGAAGTACGACGATTCTATGTCGGACTTTTAAACGTTGGTGATGATGCAAGCCGAAATACCAACGATGGTTTTCAGAACTCCCTTCCAGGCACCTCACCATACTTTTTACGATTTGATGTTCCACTCATTGCTCAAGATGAAATAGTCCGTATCAGGCCACTTTACCGCGATACTGATATTCTTGTCTCTGGAGTCGGTGGAGCTGTGCTTCCAACCCAACAGTATGTCATCAACTCCACTGCGCAAAGTAGTCTCTCAAAAGAAACCAAGGCAATCCAAGTAGAACGAAGTTTGCCTGTAGCACCTGCAATTTTTGATTATGTGTTGTTCTCAGGAACGTCGATTACACAATAGAGGACAGGAGATCAGTAAGACTAGTAGATTAGTGGATCAGTGAGACGAGTAAGATTAGTGGATTAGTACGATTAGTGAGATTCGTAGATATCAGAGTTATGTAAAGGACTAGACGTATGAATGCAGTTGGTTTTGATCTTGGATCGTACAGTTTGAAGCTTGCAGAAGTATCAAACGAAGGAAACAATCACAAAGTAATCCGTGTGAAGCAATTCCTGCACCCGTTTGGTGTGATGTTGCCGTCTGATACCGATCAGCTCAAGCAACTTGCTGGAATGATCAAAAAAATCTTTGTCGAACAAAAGTTCTCCACCCAAAATATCCGAGCTGCCCTTCCTGAGTCTGTGGTATCGACAAAAATTGTCTCAACTCCCCCGCTCTCTGATGCAGAACTCGCATCGGCAATCGATTGGCTTGCGGAACAACATATCGCGATCCCAATTGAAGACTTGAAGATAGAGTATGAAGTTCTCTACAGACCGGACAAGATGCACAAAAATGACAACATGCGTGTCATGCTTATTGGTGTGCCAAAGTCAGTGATCAACGCATACATGACGCTGTTTGAGTATATGGAGATTGATCCAATTGCCCTTGAAACCCAAGTGCTCTCGATCCTTCGCAGTATCTACAGCGAATCAATGCCAACAACCTTGCTTATGCATATTGGTGCAAGCTCAACAGATTTTTTCATTGTGCATCAAGGTGAAGTGGTGTTTGTCTACTCATTTGCCAATGGTGGGCGACTACTGACCCGTTCGATCGAACGAGGCCTAAATATCGAAACTAAACAGGCCGAGGAGTACAAAATGCAGTACGGTGTGGATCCTCAATTCCTGGAAGGAAAACTCGTCACAATCTTGCAGCCGGTGTTGCAACTTTTTAAGACCGAGATGCAAAAAGCCATGCAGTTTTTCACCAATCAATACGGAACCCAGACAGTCAAGCGCGTGCTTGTCTCTGGAGGGAGTGCCCATTTGCCTGGACTGATTCCTCACCTGGCAAAACAACTCAACCTAGAGTGCACCATCGCACATCCATTCTCTGTTTTTGGCAGTAGCGCGACCAATGTACAGTTACCAAATGAAAAAGAAGCAGCATTTACCGTTGCGACTGGTTTGGCAATTCGAGGCTTGTAAGAGATATGCAGCAATTTTCATCGATCAATTTCCTGCGAGAACGCAATCGCCTGCAAGAAGCGGTCGTGGTTGGGGATCGCAAATTGTCCCTGATCTCCACAGTGCTGCTTGGAGTGATGATTGCCTCCACCTTTGGTGTGTTCTCGTATCGCTTCTATCTCTCACAAAAGAAAGCAGCTCTGGAAGAAGGAACACAGCAAGCTGCAGCCCAACTGCTCGCGCTCAAAGACGTCCAAGAAGAAGCTGGCAGAAGAAAAACGCTTCTGGATACCATCAAAACAATTATTGCCAACCGAGGGAAATCCTGGGAAGCAATTGAGTACACGTATTCGATACTACCTGCTGATACCCAGATACAATCAATCACCCTTGCCTCTGGAACATCACTTGAGTTTGCGGTCGCAGCCAAGGATATCTTTACCTACAAAGAACTCTCAACCGTTCTCCAGTCTCCTGCACTCAAAGAAAATGGCTACTCTTTGTCACTTGGCACACTCTCTCGGGCAAAAGATGGTGAGTATACATTGAATGTAAATCTGGCCATCATTGATCCAAACCGAACGGTTGCAGCGCCAGAAGCCACACCAGTATCACAGGACATTGATCAAACCACTCTATGAGCGCACTCAGTTCATTTTCATCTGAATTAACACTCGAGCATATACTCATCATGGCTCGTAGACGCCGTTTTCTGACGTATTCAGTCATTGCTTTGAGTGTTTGTGCGATTTTGCTACTCTTTTTTATCCTTCCATCAGTAAACTCTATCCTGGAATCAAGACGTGAAATCGTGACCAAGGAGGAAGAGCTAGCAAGTGTCCTGGAGACCGTGAACAAACTGTCCACACTCGATCGACAAGAAATCCAGGCATCAATAAAAATATTGGAGACAACGCTCCCTCCTGAAAAACCAGTTGTGCCCCTCCTGTATTCTCTAGATCGTTTGGCAACGCAGGCTCAAGTTTCGATCGCTGATTTTGAAGTAAACCCAGGAAGTTTAAGTACCAATAGTGCAGAGATTGATTTGGAGTCAAAGCAGGAATCTCCACTTGCTCCCAATGTCTATTCACTTCCACTTGAAGTTGATGTCTCAGGTACGTTTGAGAACATGAATAATTTCTTTCGTTTGCTTGATAATGTGATTCCTCTCATGCGTGTTGCCTCAATCACCTTTGGTGGATCTGACTCAACGACCAAAGTGGCGAGTGAATCTGGAATGTTTCAGGCTCAGGTAAAACTCGAGTCGTTATACACAATTCCAAAAACCACCCAAGTTGTGGATGCGAAAACACTCACAGTACTCACTCCTGAAGATAGAAAAGCCCTTGATACTCTGTCTGCCGCATACCAAACGTACCTAGTTGATTTATCCAATCAAACTGCAGGAACGGGTGGAACGACGTCGACAGGGAGAACAGATTTGTTTACCCAATAAAGATAGAGGCAAGGTTCAAGGGATCAGAGGTCAGGTTTCAGGGGCAAGGTATCAGGAGCAGCAGGAAAATTTACTCTGTAACTTCTTTGGAAGCAATTTCTTCGGTAGGAGCACTTGCAACTGGTTCGTCTTGTTCCCCAACACGGATAAGTACGTGTCGTTGTTCTTTGACGGCTCTCACTTTGGCGATGGTGCGAATGGAGTTGATAATCTTTCCGCTTTTTCCGATAATTCTTCCCATGTCATCTGGAGCTACGTGCAAAACGTAGACCATACTGTCACCTTCTTCGATTTCTTCGACAGAAACCGCGTCAGGATTATTCACTAAGTGAATCAGGATAAATTCGAGAAGACTTTTCATGATGCCTTTTGTAAAGATCTCTGGTACAACGTTGCAACTGTTTGGGTTGGTTGTGCACCTTTCCCTATCCAGGCATCGTAGAGTGCTTTGTCGATGACAAGCTCTTTGGTCAGTGGACTATAGTGTCCAATTTTTTCCAGGTACTCACCGTCTCGCTTCGTTTTGCTTTCGATAGCAACGATACGAAATGATGGCTGATGTCTTTTTCCCGTGCGTGAAAGTTTGAGTTTTACCATATTGAAGGGCAATTTTATCAAAGTTTATTCATTTTCTCAAGAGCAGACTTCGCTGCCACCTGGGAGGCGTCCTGTTTGCTCTTTCCCTGCCCAGTAGCTAAGGGTTCACCATCAACGCTTACTTCCACTGTAAAGGTCTTGAGATGGTCTGGACCCTCTTCACCGACCGTCGTATAGACTGGTGTGCTTTTCCCTTTGGACTGCACCATTTCTTGGAGGGTACTTTTGTAGTCTTTGTATGACTGCTGCTCTAAAATCTCATCAAAGAGAGGAAAGAGATTTTCCTCAAGAAACGTGACGCACACATCGTATCCTTGATCAAGGTACATCGCACCTAATACAGCTTCAAAGGTATCGGCAAGAAGACTTTGATTGGCTCTCCCTCCTCCATGCTCTTCACCTTTACTCATACGAATCTGCGCATCAAGACCGATCGTTTTGGCGACACCTGCTAAGGTTGTGGTTTTGACTAAGGAAGATCGGTAGCTAGAGAGTACACCTTCATTTTCTTCTGGAAAACGGTTGTAGAGATAGACAGTCGTTGCAAGTTCGAGCACCGCATCACCTAAGAACTCCAATCGTTCATTGGATATCTTCACCGTTGACTCATTTAAGGATGAGCGGTGTGTAAGTGCGGTCTGAAACAAAGAGGGATCGTGAAATTGAGGGAGCATTTCTTTCCTTTATTCCAATTCATCTTCAATGTGGAGGGCAAGCTCTCCAATGGTTGGATAATCTTCTAGATCATCTCGAGTTATCTTGTATCCGTGTTCGCTTTGGACGGTGGCAAAAAACTCGGCTAGTTCTACTGGACTCATTGAGAGTTCATCAAACTCCATCCCTGTTCCAATATCTTCTGGATCAATTCCGGTGATATCTGACAAGACACTCTGCATGCGAGCAAACAGCGGGCTGACTGGCTGAGGTCTTGCGAGTAGTGGCTTTTTACTTTGTGGTTTCATCTGTTCTTTTTTTCGCTATGGTGCTCAGAACCGCATTGATAAATTTTGGTGAATGCTCTGCCCCGAATTCTTTTGCGGTCTCAATTGCTTCATCAAAGATGATTTCTGGCTTAACTTTTCCTTCCATCAATTCAAACACTCCAAGGCGTAGGATTGCAAGGTCGACTTTATTGATCTCACTTAATGGGTGATCAGTGGCTACAGATGCAATCAATGTGTCAATTTCCTCAAGTTTTGTGATGATATCTTCGATCTCTTTTTCAGGGGTTTTCTGGAAATCATACGTGTACAGCTGTTTGACGAGGGCGATTCGGTTCTGGTGACGGGGATCTTGGGAGGTTTTCACGAAAACTTATTGATTAGTAGGATTAGTACGATTAGTAATGATTAGTGGAAATAACAACTTTGCTACCTAGACTAATCTTACTAGTCAAACCATTCTCAGACTAGTCTACTCCTTTGTTTGGTTTTTCTTTGCTTTACGTGCTCTCTTGCCTACATATCCAAGGACTGCTTTCATGACGAGAGCGAGCTTTGGTTGCCCTGCTTGTCTTCGACCTTGGCGATGTGTGCTGTGTCGGCGTTTTGTTAGTGGACCCATACGAACTCCTTAAGTAGATAACAAACTGTGTGACGTCTTTGTCATGAAGGCGAAACCTTCATTTCTTGGTCTTCTTTGCTCAGTGTACCTTTTATTGTTTTACAGTTTCAATGAGAAGTTTTAGGTAGTGGCCTGATTGTCTTCGCGAAGCCAACTCAAAGAACCCCAAAAACGCTCTCTTGGAACAACTAGTGTTTGTATCACGAGATATTGGCCTTTGCAAGAGGAAGAGAAGAAAGACTACACCATTTCCGTCTCAATGATGTCTCTAGAAACAACTGAATCTGCAATGCGGATTGAGCGAAGAGCATCTTCTGAAAACCGAATGCGTCGCGGGTCTGTCTTGGCGTACTTCAAAATAACCGTAAGCGCTCCACATTGAAACCCTGCTTCATGGGGTGGGTTGAAACTATGTTTTTTTGTTTTTTGTACTGGTATAGAAGGTTTCTCCAATTGCCTGACAATTTCTTCAATAAAAGAAATCAAGGTTTCTGGATTACAAAAATCAGCATCAATAAACAAGGTGATTGCATAGAAAACTTCTCGAAGTGTATCGATCGAATCTTTTAATCGTTCTGGGCGTTCTGGTGGAACTTTCAATGGAATTTGTTTCTCTTGCGCGATTTGTACAAGATCCATGAGTCTAAAATGTTCTGGCATAATAAGATTCTCTAGTATTGTGGATTTTGTACTTGGGGAGTAATGATGACTGCCTGAGGATGATTCCACATTGCTCTAGTTTCTGCTAATGCCCGTATGAGTATGACCTCAACTGCTCCAATGCTATACCTAAGTTCAGACTCATATGTAAAAGTATGTGTGTCTTTCATTTGAATATCGACTTTTGAACCTCCATAATACTTGAGGAGTTCACTGACAAGTGTCTGTATGAATACTGGATTCTTACATTCCAGTGAAACATATTTTTCCAAAAAATCGAGAGCTGTTGTCAGATTTGTTACGACAATAAAAAAATCATTTACTTTCTTTTCGGCGATCAAGTGAATTTTATTTTTTTCGGCAAGATCCAGCAAATTTTTTACACGAAGAACTTCAGACATACCACATCCTCCTTTTTTGCTATCCTAACGATGAAAGTTCTTTCTTGCAAGTTTCGATGAGTTTAATGTCCGACCAGCTTGCAAACCGTAGCGCATCAAAGCCATGCTGACGCATCCCCAGGAGTTCACCTGACCCGCGGTGTTTGAGATCATATTCAGCCAGTGAGTTTCCATCGTAGTTGCCCGCAAAAAACTGCAGACGTTTGGAAGAAGTCTCCGGATCATCCTGTTCTCTTGAAGAATCGGTGGTAAAAAGGAGTGCAAAAGCTTCCTGTCCTCGTCTTCCGACGCGACCTCGGAGTTGATGCAACTGTGCAAGACCATAGCGCTCTGCCCCTTCGATGATGACGATATTTGCCTTGGGGATATCAACCCCAACTTCCACCACTGGAGTTGTAACCAAGATATCAGTCTTTCCTGCCATCATTTTGGAAAAAAGCTTCTCTTTCTCCTCACCTTTCAACTTGCCATGAAGAAGATCAAGCTTGAACCCTGTAAAGATCTTTTGTAGAGAAAGGAATTCTTTCTTTGCGGATTTCACACTTGAGAGTGTGTCGATAATGGATTCTTCGATAAACGGACACACAATGAGTGCTTGTCCGCCTGTGCCTTGGAGCGTTTGTTTGATCCATGTATAGGAAGATGGACGTTTTGCCTTTGGAACCACCCAAGTTTTTATATTGCTATTGTCTTTGTGAGGCGTGATGTATGAGACGTCACGATCAGCAAGGGCTGTAAGTGCAACGGTGCGTGGGATTGGCGTTGCCGTCATGGAAAGAAAGTGAGGCTTTTTTTTGAGTTTGAAAAATGTTTCCCGCTGAGCTACCCCAAAGCGATGTTCTTCATCGATGATGACAATTGCTGGTTTGATTCCCTTGAGATTAAACAATGCATGGGTTCCGACAAGGATATCCGCATCTGTTCCTTTTTCTTTCCCGGTATACAAGCCCACACTGGGAGGATGGTCACTTCCCTTAAAAAGAGTAGTCAGGGTTTGAAAGTGTTGGGAGGCTAAAATATTGGTGGGACACACCAATATACTTTTTTGCTGTTGCAGGGCAGCCACCCAGAGAGCGAACGCAGCGACTGTGGTTTTGCCTGACCCAACTTCCCCCTGGATCAGTCTATGCATTGGATGTGGCTGTACGAGATCAAGTGAGATTGCGTGCACTGCTTCTTTTTGGGATGGGGTGGGTTCGTATGGAAGCAAAGAGAAAAACTCCTTGATATCGTCATTGGTGGTTTTCAGTTTGATGAGAGAAACGCTCGTCTGATGAAGTTTTTTTTGTTCCATGACAGATTTGATGAGGAAAAAGAGTTCATCAAATGCGAGTCTTTTTTTGGCGAGTGGAAGATCATCGTTTCCCGTCTGTGACCCTTCTTTTTTTGGAATCTGATGGAGGATTTCTAGTGCGGTCTTGAGATTGATGAGCTCATGGCGAGTGTAGACTGGAATCATTTCTTCAATTTCGTGAAGATCCGTGTTCTCCACCGCAAAGCGGATGAGTTTTCGAAGGTATCTTGAATTGATGTCAGACGATTCATGATAGACAGGAACAAGCGTGCCAAACTCTGGGATATTTTTTTCAAATGTAGGATTGGTGAGAGCAGGATGTCCCTTAAATACACTAATTTTTCCGGTGAAGTAGTATTTTTCTCCTACCTGTAAGGAACTTAAGACAAAAGAATTGTTAAACCAATTGATATCAAGCGATCCAGTCTCATCGCGGACTTTTACCTTTAACATACTTTTGAATCGCTGTGTCCTGATCGGAAATTTACTCACGACTTCTGCATGAATACACACGGTATGTCCGTCTAACAAACCGTTGATCTTCACTTCCCGTTCAATTGTTTCATAGCGAAATGGCGCATCATACAAAAGATCACGGATGGTTGTGATGCCGAGCGCCTCGAGTTGCTCTGCTCGTGCAGCGCCGACACCAGGGAGTGAGAGAACAGAATGATCAAGGGTGAGCAACATATTTTGCTAGTGTACAGTGGAATCGAAGTGTTGCCAATTTATCCAACGTAGCCAGCGTAGAAGTTGGTCTCAACAGCATGGATAAAGATGATGGTCGTCATGAGAAGCACCAGAATGATTCCGGTCAGGATATAGATTCTCTGGCGCTTATGTATAGAGAGCGTGGTGATGTGCTTTTTTTTGTAGTAGCTCCAGGTAAAACTCAAGATCGCAGCAGCGAGGACAAGTTCACGTACCGGATGAAGCAGTGATGCAGAGACGATATATGACTGCGCTGACTGTGTAACTGAATTGAGTGCAATGACACCCGCAAGAATGAGGGTGAAAACGATGAAGATGGGAAGCTGACGTTGTTCTCGCCTGACCATAGTGAAAGTATATACTTTTCTTCTAGACCAAGAAATAGAGTGTCTGAATGACTCCACCAAACACAAAGGCTACCATCACAAAGCCAATAATAATTTGAAACACGAGACGGACTTTTTTGTTCATCATAGATTTATTTTACTATTCTATAGTAATTTCTTTTTCCAATCTTCATGATCTTTTCAGAAAGGAGATTGATAATAGCTTTTGGATCATCAATTTTCTCGCCATCAATGACAACAGCATTCTGTTCGATCAGTCTGCGAGCATCATTCTTACTTACCTGGGGTTGAACACTCGCAATAAGGTCAACTATATTCATTTCATCTTGTTGTTTATGGAGTAGTGGAATATTTTCAGGTGTAATTTTTTCTTGTACTGTTTTTTCAAAATGTTCCTGCGCTTCCTCTGCTTTCTTCTCCCCATGAAAATCTTTGGTGATGGTGAACGCTAATTTCTTTTTGTACTCCATTGGATTACTTCCCTTTTCCATGGATGTTTTCATCTCCTCTACTTCACGCAGTGGTATTTCTGTGAGGAGTGTGAAGTATTCAATGATGAGATCATCGGAAATTGACATGAGTTTTCCAAACATGTCTGTTGGATTTTCTGTGATGCTGACGAAGTTGCCAAAAGATTTACTCATTTTCCTGCCATCAGTTCCATTGATGATTGGTGTGGTGAGCACCCACTTTTCATGATTGTTGTAGACTTTTTGTAAGTGTCTTCCCATCATCATGTTAAATGTTTGGTCGGTACCACCAATCTCCAAATCAACATTCATCGCCACACTGTCATAGCCCTGGAGGAGTGGATACATGATTTCATGTCCGAAAATTGGAAGATTCTTTTTTAAGCGTTCTTGAAACATATCGCGTTCAATGAGTTGTTGGACGGTGGTTTGTGCCATGAGCTTGACCATATCGGTGTAGCTTAAGGCATCCAACCAGTCTCCGTTGTAACGAATCTCAATCTTGTCAAAATCAAGAACTTTACTAGCCTGTTCTTTCCAGGTCTCAAAGTTTTTCTTGATCTCATCATCACGCAGTGTCGGGCGTGAGCTATCTCGACCTGTAGGGTCTCCGATACGCACCGTACCGTTGCCAATAAGCAAAATCACGTGATGACCAGCCTGAGCAAACTGATTGAGTTTTCGTAGAACCACTGCATGACCGAGGTGAAGCTGGTTGCCGGTGGGATCGATGCCAAGATACAGAGTGATCTTTTTCTTGCTCATCAGCGTCGCTAAAGAATCTTTGGCTGGCAAGACTTGTGCCACACCACGAGTGAGAATTTCTTCAATTTCCATATAATTTCCTTTTCTTGATTGTACAACACAAGAAAAGAATTTTATCGTTCAAGGACTGACTGGAAAATATACCCGATGATCTGATTGTCTTTTCGAAGTGGGGTAACGACTTCTTTTTTTGGAAGCATGCCAATAAAGTCTTGCCAACGATTAATTTCTTTCCCCTGTTCTAGATAGGCAACTAAGTCATTTCTATTCTTTTCTGGCCAGGATTGAAAAAAATACCCTGATGATAGGAGTTGTTGGCTGTGATAGTTTCCTGAAGCTTCGATCGCTTCTGATTTTCCATCACTCAAACGCACATACGCTGTTGAGGAAAAATTGGGGAGTGCAGATTTGTCCAAGAGATTGATCTGTGTACGGGCATTCTCACATTCGAAGTTGTATCCATACAGTGGCATTTCATTTTTGTCTGTGGGTCTTTTTTCATACTGTGTTTTGCAGGCGTCCATTACCACCGTAAAGAGATCCACTAGCCCTTGTGTATTTGTATCCATAAATTGCTTAGCATGTTCATCATATTTTTTTATCACCTGCTCGCCTCGGATTTGGTTCATCCAAGCAAAAAACAATGTAATGCCTCCAACGATTGCAAGTAAAAAAACAGTCCATTTGAGGGCTTTTACTATAGACAGAGGCTCTTGTTGGAGAGTGGTACTCATGAAATTACTTTTTCTTGTCTGAAAAATGTTGGGCAATGTGCTGAGCGAAAAATGCTAAACGAGAAATATTGAGCATGATATTAATGAGCGCGCAACTTAAGGTGATAATGAGGATTGCTATACCAAGGAAATAGAGGAGCTGTTCAACACCCGGAGGGAAAATATCCCACTGGAAAATAAGATTCGCCACAATCAAAATCAGCCCAAGAGAAAATGTTGTTAAGAGTAACACAACTAGTGAAGCTGTTGTGCGTTCAATAGAGTCTCTATTCATAGAAAATTATTGTAGCATACTGTCTCATCACCCCTGAGGAGATTCACCAAAAATACGTACTTCGATCCCTGGATTGTCTTCAGATGACATGATGCTTTTCAAGCCCTCTGGCATATTGGGTGTTGCCCAGTTGTAGATGATGCCTGCTTGTTCGGGCTGCATATTCACGCATCCATGTGACATGGGAATGCCAAAGTTGTCATGCCAATATGCGCCATGAATGGCAAAGCCACGAAACTTGGGAATGTCTTCATTGTAGAAAAATAAATTGTACGGAACGTTTGGCAGATTGTAGTAGGTTCGCAGTTCTTTTGAGCCACCTTCCATGCGTGTCGATCTGATTTTGTACCAAACCTTGAATACTCCCGTTGGAGTGCGACCCCACTTGCCCGATGAAATAGGAAATGTATAGATAGGAGCATCTTCTTCCATAGCGGAAATCGTCTGATTGCTTAGATCTACTTCGATATGCTTTTTTGCAGTTGTTTCCCCTAAGACACGTTTTGATGCAGTCGCATCAATAGCAATCATATGTTCCGCAAGATCACTCGGTACTGCTACTTGTTGTCCATTCCACTCTCCTCCTTTTTGATCTTCACGATATGATCCGTCACTACGTGTTGGGTCGATATGATTGTCTTGGACTTCTACAGAAAGATTTGGAACGGAAGAAAAAAATACACTTGTCGTTATGAATGCAAATGACGCTAGAACGACTAGAGAAAAGAGGAGAGCAAGAAAAGGAAAACGAGTTTTGGTCACATCTTCTATCGTACGGCAGAATGGAGACAGAGTGCAAGGCAAAAATTTAAAACTAGCTATTAGCTAGTTTCTTACTATGTGCCCAGGAGAGCACTCTGTCGCCACTTCGTGGCTTCCGAGTATGCCCGGCTTCGCCTCCTAGGATCGACCTACGTACTGATCTCTCTCCGTTGAACAGATACTAAAAAACTAGCTTTTCAGCTAGCTTTTTACTATGTGCCCAGGAGAGGGATCGAACCTCCACGCTCTTGCGAGCACAGGATTCTAAGTCCTGCTTGTCTGCCAGTTCCAACACCTGGGCGTATATTTGTTGATGTATCCAATAGTGCAACGCTTGCCCTCTGTCACCACCTTTGGTGGTTCCGAGGATGCCCGCTTCGTCCCGCTGAGCGGGACTTCGCTCTTATCTGCCCATTCAACACCTGGGCAACACCTTCTATTTTACTATGGAATCAGAGAATAAGGGATTCTGGTGAAGAGAGTTATTTCCTATCGTAGTGTTTCAACATCAATTACTTCTGGGAGAAAATCTATTTTTACTCCAGTACCAACAGGTTTTACCTCGATACACTCTGCTGGTAAAGGAATGCCCACTTTCGCATCAGAAGTAAAGAATAGAAATGGAATCCAAACGTGTTCCATTGCCCTGGTCTCAGGATTTCTTCTCTCTAAACGCGCAGCCCAGACTTGATAGGTTTTTCCAGTGCCAAATGTTAGTCTTCGTACATTTGTGTTTGAATGTTGATCGTAGCCTTGATTGGATTTAATTTGGAGAATCTCCGCTGCTACCTGGTTTTTTATCCACTGGTACTGATCGGGACGAATCTCCATTTTGTGATCAACTGAAAGTCGTATATTAAATGACTGGAAGTCTTGTTTTTTTTGCTCTTCTCCGCTGCGTGGGCCTCTATTGAATTTATGCCGTGAAGAATGTTCGCTTTTTGGTCCCATATTCTTCAAACTTATACCGTGGGAAGAAAATGCAGTCAAGACACAATCTAGGGTAGAAAGAAGTTAATCTTTTTTTAATTTCCCTAAAAGGTCTGGCTGAAGTCTTTCTATTCTTTGTAGAGGATATGTTGTCGCTGGAAGCGATGTATGTACAGAATAATCACCTCTACGAATACCATCACGAAACGTCGCAAGGTCTGACTGGATGTTTTTATCTCTCTCTGGAGAGTGAATATAGAAGATTAATTCGCGAACGCGAAACATATATCCACGTTCTGTTGCTCCAGTTTCACCTACAAACTCAACGTATTTCACGACCATGTCTTCGGACAAAACCGTCCAAAGAGTTTGAAGATCATTCTCTTCTTTCCCATCCCCAGATGGTGGAGACAAAAGATTTGTTCTTTGAAAGAGGCGTAAAATTTCCTGGAAAAACTGAAAAAACTGGTCATTTTGAGATTCATCTTCCTTGGTAGGCGGAAACAGTCGAGTCTCGTAGGTACTCACCATTTTTGATAACGTGGTTACTTTTGCAGTGCCTGGAAGTTCTGTAATAATCTCAGGAGTGTCAAGTGCATTGATAACGCCTTTGGTTACCTGTTTGAGTGTTTCCAAACGTTCTTTTTCCTCATAGGAAAAAATACTTGCTGCTCCAAATGAAATGTTCTCTGCAAGCATGAAGTAATACGACCCATTATGGAGTCGAAGATATCCTCGTTTTTTTGATCCAGATTCACCAAGAATCTCAATCTTGTAGATTGCACCACTGTCAATATCAAATGAATTAAGTTGTTTAGTGTGGAGTGGCTGTTCGAATTCTTTTTTCATAAAAAAAATCCTGCTTTTGGCAGGAGTTCTTTTCAGGTTCACACGTAATTCCCGGTGAGGAAGAACCTGTGAACATACAATAAGATTACCACAGTTGTTATAGGCTTGTCAAGTATTTTGTTATTGATTATTTGCTTGAGACAACCGTATAGAACACGTACCTACTATAAGCCGTCTATTCTTTTGTGTACTCGAGGAGATTAGCATCCTGTGTGCTTTCAATCCCCTTCTGTCGGTCGTTATGTTCCATCTCTGCAATCCACTGATTGACCGAGTTTGCCCAAGATCCATTGCTACTTGGAGTGTATTTCTTTTGCATGAGTTCTGGGGTGGTAAGACCAATATCAATATAGTTGGCTTTTATCTCTCGAGCGGCTCGGTCAAAACCCGCCTCATAGCTCTCAAAGCCAAGCGTCCCTCGCTCATGGATCCCAAAGCCAAGACAATTGTGAAGCGCAGGATCGCTGGTTTTGCACAAATTACTCTCTTGCATCATGATGGCTGGAAGAAGGCGATAATCTAGGCCATGCTTGTCTGCAACATCAACCAAGATTTTCCCATACGTTTCTGCCGGCACGAGTGGAGATTTGTATCTGGTAAGGAACGACGCAACGATTTCTACTCGAGCATCAGCCACTTGTACGTCAAATGTGAGTCCTTGCCCTCCTCCACCCCCTTCTTGGGTAACGACGGTTGAGGATTTTTCAATTTTTGGGAAAAACGACGGTAATGGAAGGGTTGCAATCCGAGCATCAGAGATTCGGGGTAAGAAGACTAGAGTTGCCAAGCTTGTGAGGGTGAAAACGGATAAACCAAGTAATAAGTGTTGGCGATATGCGCCGAGGCGAGAAACGATCCCCGATTCTTCAGCAATGAATAATGGGGCTTCAACAGTCTCTGTGGTCTCGCTCAAAGCGATGACTGGTTTTGACTGTTTCTCCTTGGATTGAAAGTATTTCGGTTGCTTTATCATGGTCAAAAGCCAAGTTTCACTGTATCATATCTTGAGTTACGGGTCAAATAATCAGTCAAAACTATGTCTCCTTTTAGTATCAAATCAAAACTCATACAAAAGCTTATTCAAGCTGGTAGCACACAGCGCGATATTGGGTCTGCTCTTGCTCTTCTTATGTGGGATCAGGAGACATATCTCACCCCTAAAGGCGCCGCAATCAGAGCCTCACAGGTCGAAACCCTCTCAGGTATCTATCATGACTACGCGACAAACAAAAAGATCGCCACGCTTTTGGACACCGTCGAAGATGAACTTTCAACACACCCTGACAACTTCACTCCTCATGACAAAGCACTGGTCAAAGAAATACGACGTGACTATACATTGGCTACGAAACTTCCAAAAAAGCTCGTCCAGGCGCTGAGCAAACAGTCCTCTATTGGGCTTGAAGCATGGAAAGAGGCTCGAACACAATCTGACTTTTCAATTTTCCTTCCTTCATTGACCAAGATGATTGCACTCAAACAAGAAGCCTGTGAACTCATCGGGTATGAGGACTCACCCTACAATGCCCTGCTTGATGAATACGAAGCTGGACTCACAAAAAAGCAGGTTGAATCTGCGTTCAGTGTTCTCAAAGAAAAGCTCCCACTCATCATTCCAACGCTTGTAGAGAAAACTGCCAAAAACGATCATGGATTGTTTTCCCAAAACTACGACGAGGACAAGTTGTGGGAT
>CAZBKJ010000024.1:0-21838 GCA_964492495.1 uncultured Pseudomonadales bacterium | reverse complement strand
GCAAAACCAACTCGTATTCAAGGAACATTTGTCTCTGATAATGAAATTCGAGCGCTTATTAGCTTTATCAAAGAGCAGAATGTCGCACCGTCATACGTGCAGGAAATTGCAGAAAAATTCCAGAACTCCACAACACTGCAGACCGGAACAAAAGAAGGTGGGACAGGGGATAAAGATGAACAGGTTGTCTTAGATGCTATCCGTGTTATTCTGCAGTACAACAAAGCATCTGTCTCTGTGCTCCAGCGACGTCTGTCACTTGGATATGGAAGAGCCGCCCGAATTATGGACGTTTTGGCTGAAGAAGGAATTGTCGGAGAAGATCAGGGAAGTAAAGGGCGAGAAATCAATGCAACACGTGCACAAGAATATATCGCTTCGCATCAGACATAACTTGTTGGTAGAACACTTTCATATGAAGACTGTTGGCGATTTGCTCAAAAGAACGCGTGAGAAAAAAATTCTTTCCCTTCGGGAAGTGTCTTCTCGCACCTTCATTCAGGAACAGTATTTGCAAGCAATCGAACACAATGCCTTTGATAGTTTGCCGTCTTTGGTTGCAGCACAAGGATTTGTCGTAACCTACGCGCGTTTCTTGGGTCTTGATCCAGCACACGTGAATGCACTTTTTCGCCGTGACTATAAACCAGAAAATAAAAAAACTGCATTCTTTCCTTCCTTTCGAAGTTCGTTCTTTGAAGCAAGACGTCAACGAATACGACTGATTGCAGGATCACTTATATTTGTCTTTTGTATTATCGGTGGATACAGTCTGTGGTTTTATCAGCGTATGCGACAACCTCCACCACTTCGAATATCAAGCCCGGCAAACGAAAGTATTGTTCGCTCTCCGGTGATTATCTCGGGATCAAGTGTCACAGATGCGCTGATTGAAGTGGATGGTCTCCCCGTTGGAGTCAGCCAGGATGGAGAGTTTACTGCACAAGTCGAGCTTTTTTCTGGTGAACATGTGATCACTGTCGTAGCAAAAAACAGAGAAGGAAATTCAACGACAAGACAAGTTTCGGTGCGAGTAGAAGAATAAAAACATACAGATCTCTTTCTTTAAGTTTACATTCTCCTGTGGTAAGGTAGGTACAGTTATAAAAGATATATTTATGATGGATCCAATTACAATTCTTCTGATCGTGCTTATTACCATACTGAGTGTGGTCGTCATTTCCTTTCTAATAATGATCATCGTCGTTTTGGTTACACTCAAGCGCACACTGACAAAGCTTCAGCTGGCAATTGAAAACGTGGAAGATACTGCGCTTCGCTCGCTCACACCTTTCTTTACCATAAAAGCAATGTTCTCTGATGTCGAAGGTTTTGTAGGCGCTGCGCGCTCGGCACTTTCTGCTGTTACCGGGAAACGAGCCAAACGAAAATCTTCAGATGAATAGCGCCATCCTCTAGTTTCACCGCCGTAGCTCTAGTATAATTCCCCTCATGACAGTGAATCAGCTTCGAAAGCTTTATCTAGAATTTTTCAAAAACAAAGGACATGTCATTGTTCCCAGTAGTCCTTTGGTGCCAGAAAATGATCCAACGACACTTTTTACGGGTTCTGGGATGCAACCCATGATTACCTATCTTTTGGGGGAAAAACATCCAAAAGGCACCAGAATTGTTGATTCACAAAAATGTTTTCGTTCTCAGGACATAGAAGAAGTTGGTGACAATCGTCACACAACTTTTTTTGAAATGCTTGGCAACTGGTCACTTGGAGATTATTTTAAATCTGAACAAATTTCTTGGATTTTTGAGTTTTTAACTAGCAAAGAAATCGGTCTTGGTATTGATCCGCAAAAACTCTTTGTAACGGTGTTTCGTGGACAAGAAGATATTGGTATCCCCAAAGACACAGAGGCTGTCAATCTGTGGAAAGAGCTTTTTGAAAAAAAAGGAATAGAAGCCCAGGATATTGATTTTTCTGAGCGTGATGGAATGGGGGATGGTCGTATCTTTTACTACGAAGCGAAGAAAAACTGGTGGTCACGTGCAGGTGTACCGGAAAACATGCCAATCGGAGAACCCGGGGGCCCTGATAGTGAAGTCTTCTTTGATTTTGGTGCTGACAAAAAACTTCATGAAAATTCTCCATTTCAAAATGAACCGTGTCACGTGAACTGTGACTGTGGCCGGTTTTTGGAAATCTGTAACAGCGTGTTTATGACGTATCGAAAAACAGATGATGGGTTTGTTCCTTTAGAACAAAAAAATATTGACTTCGGAGGTGGGCTGGAGAGAATGATTGCCGCAGTCACCAATGACCCCGATGTGTTTACTTCTGACGCATTTACTTCTGTCATACAAGAACTTGAAAAACTTTCTGGGGTATCGTACGACAAAGATTCAGAGACGACTCGGTCAATGAGAGTGATAGCTGATCATTTGCGAGCTGCGGTGATGCTTGCGTCAGATGGTGTCTACCCGTCCAATAAAGGCCAGGGATATTTTGCCCGAAGACTTCTTCGTCGAAGTATTCGCTTTGCGCACACGTTGGGAATTTCTGAAAACTTTTTGACAAAACTCGTCCCCGTTGTTATTGCGCAGTACACAGAAGCGTATCCAAATGTCGAAGCCAACAGAGAAAAAATTCTGGAACAGATTCAGACTGAAGAAACAAAGTTTCGAAAGACTCTTGCGAAGGGACTCAGAGAGATCGAAAAACTAGAAACTCTTGATGGAAGTCGTGCATTCTATATGTATGAAACATATGGATTTCCTCTGGAGCTTACGGAAGAAATTGCACTGGAGAAAGGACTTCATATTAATCGAGAACAGTTTCAAAAAGATTTTGACAACCATAAGCTACTCTCAAAAACAGCTTCAAGCGGAATGTTTAAGGGAGGGCTGGCTGATCAATCTGAAGCAACAATAAAGTATCACACCGCCACCCACTTACTTCACGCAGCCCTTCGAAAAATTCTAGGAACCCATGTACAGCAAAAAGGAAGCAACATTACTGGAGAGAGACTGCGATTTGATTTTATCCAACCAACAAAGTTAACTATAGAAGAAATTGATAAGGTGGAGAGTCAAATCAATGACTGGATACAAGAAAGTCTTCCTGTCACACGTGAAGAAACCTCAAAAGTAGAAGCTCTAGAGTCTGGAGCAATTGCCTTTTTTGTTGAAAAATATCCCGATACTGTTTCAGTCTATACAGTTGGAAAAGATTCGAAAAACGATTGGATATCCAAAGAATTGTGCGGAGGACCGCATGTATCAAACACAAGTGAAATTGGACCGATCAAGATTTATAAAGAAGAGGCAGTCTCCGCAGGTGTCCGACGGATATATATCAAGCTTCAATAAATGGTTGGCAAATTCTTTTTTTTGCATATCGCCTTGATTTCCGTAGTTAAAGTTCCCATAATGGTGTTACCACTTTTTATCGAGCGGTGTTTTGTGAGAGTTTATGAACTTTTCTTTTTTTCGAGCTGGAAATCAACATCAGCATTATCTCTACACTGTCATTATTGGGACAGGCGTGGTGAGTGCAGTTTTGTGGCATCCAGAAGGAGAGTCAATTGTTGTGGATCAAGTTTCTCCACCACAAACCTGGGACAGTGAAAATCAGGATTCACTTATCGAGGTTGTCGATAGTGTTGTGGGAAATTTTCCCGAGAATATAGAAGTAAGCGAGATGATGCTTTCATTGCCTGAAGACTGGGTAAGTGGACAGACAATCTCAAGTTCACATAAATCAATTTTGAAAGCCATCACCCAAAAGCTCGAACTGTCGTCTGTTGGTTTTGTCGTGACTTTAGAAGCAGTGATTGCGGGACTGCGAGACAAGGCATCGCAACCAGTAAGTATGATCTGTGTTCTTGTTGAGCAGGATGCATTTATCCTTTCTGTTGTACGACAAAATAACGCGAGTCACTTGGTGCGTGTTGGTCGTAGTGGCCAAACCGCGGAAGATTTTTTGGAAGGAATAAGTCGCTTAAAGCTTTCTGAACTTCCACCTCGAATTTTGCTCACTTCCCTTGGTGCTGACGAAGAAGAGTTGTCGGTGCTGTCATCAGATTTGTCTGCCCATGAATGGGATGCAAATATTTTTACGCAGATGCCAACAGTCGACATCATGAATCTGGAAGACTTTTGTTGTGCTGTCGCGCAAAGTGGAGGAAAAGAAGTTTCCAAAGCGTTGGGTCTTTTGGAAGCACAACCAGTAAAGGCTCAAGAAGCACCTGCAGCACATTTTGAACCTATTGCCCCTGCTCATGGAGAGCAGCCACAAGGCAATGCTGAGGTACTTGAAAATAATTCTGAGCTTGTCCACAAAAGTCCCTTCCCAAGCTTTTCGTTCTCAAAAAAGAGAGCCATAAAAATACTTGCAGCTCTCGCCGTCATCACGGCAATTGGTATTGCCGTTTTTGTCTTTTTTATTCCGAAATTAGTTCAAGCACGAGTAGAAATACAACGAAAAGAATTCCCAATTGATGGACAGGTTGTGTTAACTGTAAGTGCAGAAGAACCACAGGAAGACGAGATAGCTGGAGAGTTGATTTCCGTGACAGTTGAGGGTGAAAAGCAAGTTCCAACCACCGGGAAGAAAACGGTTGGAGAAAAAGCAAAAGGAAGCGTCACCATTTTTAATAAAACCGCTCAGAGTAGGCAGTTTAAAGCCGGCACACTACTCAAAACCGGAAAATTGACGTTTGTTACGGATGAAGATGTCACGGTCGCTTCGGCATCCTCAACGATATCAGAAACCGTGAATGGAAAAGCAACGGTAAAAATTTCAGCCCAAGCAATTGGAGAAGACAGCAACATTGATAAAAATATTGAAATGACCGTTGCAACCTTTGACAAATCAGCATTTGTCGGGCGTACAGAATCACCGATTGCGGGGGGTACAAGTAAAAGTGTCGCGATGGTCACACAGAAAGATCAGGACAGCGCAGTAAGCGAGCTAGTCAAAGACTTGGAAAAGAAAGCTCAAGAAGAACTTGGTAAAAAAGCCAATGTGGTTCAGGAAACTGCCTTGCTTGAAATTCCCACGCAAGGAGCAAAGAAATTCTCAAAAGCAGTTGGAGAAGAAGGTGAGTCTGTGTCGGTACAAATGAACGCGACGAGTTCGGGACTTCTGTATACAAAAGCCCAGGCAACAAGTGTCATTGAAAAAAAATTAGCTGAGCAAGTACCAAGTGGAGTGAAGCTCTTACCTGAAAAAACTGCATTGACTTTAGTTAGTCAAAAGAAAGTCGATGACAAAAAAGTGGAGTTAACACTTACTGTGAAATCCACAGGAAAAGTTTCTGTTGATAAGGGGCAGTATGCAAAGCTTCTTGCGGGAAAGAACTTGGAAGACTCCCGTTCATTCTTGGAATCTCAGGAAGCACTCTCTTCCTATGAAATGAAGCTATCTCCCAGTTTTATTACCTTCTTGTCAAAAATGCCGACAGATCCAGCAAAGATTACTATAACTATTGACGAATAATTCTGTATGGCAGTGATTCGATACACCAAGCGACCAACCCCACTCATCCGACCGCAAGCACGAACCGATCTGAAACGTTCTCGATTTCAACGATTACTCTGGCTCCATAGAATTGCACCAATTTTTTTAATGGGCGTGGGGCTCGCGCTGCTTGCTGCTGTGTTCTCTCCAATTATTTTTTACGAAGTATGGACAGGACCGCAACTTCGGGCAGGTGCACAGGAAGAGTCAACCATACAGTTTCCGTCAACCTTTGAAATTTTTGATCGTGAAGATTTGTTTCCTACTCCGGTTCCAACACCCGTTGTCGTTGCAAAAGAAATTGATTACACGGATCTTGCGAACTGGTTTCCAGGCCAAACGCTTCTTTTAGAAGAGCCAGTCAAGGAGCGCACGTACTATCTGTCGATCCCCGATGTCGGAATTACAAAAGCTGAAGTTGTTTTGGGTGGAAAGAATCTTGATGAGCATTTAATCCAGTATCCTGGAACTTCAGATCCTGGTGATTTTGGTTCTCCGGTCATTTTTGGACACTCGGTACTACGACAGTTTTATAATCCAAGAGAAACGAATCCTCGCCGGTATATCTCCATATTTTCGACAATAATGACGCTCAAAAATGGGGCTGAGATTATCATCGAGGATGATAATATCGTGTACCGATATGTTGTGACCCACAAGAGTGAAGTGCAGCCGGATGATTTGTTTATTTTAGAACAACAGCAAAATGCCCGTCAGTTAAAGCTCGTCACTTGTGTTCCCGAAGGGACGTTCCTTCGTCGAGGTGTCGTGACAGCCCAATTACAAGAAATTACTCAATAACAAGTGTTTTTTTATGTTGAAACTCAAACAAAATCTCTTATACTACAGCAACGTCTATGAACATACTTTCGCTTGACTACGGAACGAAACGAATTGGAGTGGCAATTGCCACGACACCCCTTGCTCAACCTCTTGAGGTAATTGCGAACGGAACAAAAAAGGCGAGTGATATTGTAAGTGCTGGTGCTATTGACCGAATTCTGGAAGTCGTTGAAAAAAATGCAATAGAAAAAATTCTTGTAGGAATTTCTGAAGACTCTATGGCGATAAAGACGCGCCAGTTTATTGAAAAACTCTCAGAATTTACGAAAGTTGCGATAGAAGAAGTGGATGAAACTCTCTCAAGCTACGAAGCATCAGAGTTTATGCGCACAATGAAAAAATCAAAACGTGAAGGCGTTCGTGACCACTACGCTGCCGCATCTATTTTACAAAACTATTTGGATCTTCATGAATAAAGAAAGCTGCAGATTGCCAGTTTTTTTATTCACCTTTACACTAACTATTCTATGAAAACGATTCTCAAGCTACTTCTTGGTGGAGTTGTCGCAAGTGTTCTTCTTTGTATTGCAATCGCTGTCGGTGGATTTTGGTTCTTTTTTACTGCGGTAGACTCTAGCGCACAAACTCAGTCATTCGTCGTCGTGAAGGGGGATACTGTTACAAGTATTGCCCAAAAACTTGAAGCTGCGAACATATTGCGATCACCCCTATCACTAAAAATTCTCTATCGGATTGCTGGTGAGGACACCGCAATTCAGCCTGGGACGTACAAGCTTTCCGCAGCGATGACACCCCAAGAACTGTTGCAGACCTTGCTGTCTGATACCCAAGATGTGTGGGTCACTTTGAAGGAAGGCCTTCGTGTAGAGGAAATGGCAGATGTACTTGATGATGCGTTGGAAGACACCTTTGATCCCGAAGTGTTTATCACACTTTCAAAGCCACAAGAAGGGAAGCTGTTTCCTGATACCTATCTTTTGCCTCGGGAAAGTACAGCCCAAAGTGTGTTTGCCCTCCTTACCTCGACATTTGAATCACGATACACGAAAGCTGTTACAGCATCAGGAGAAGGGACCCTGTCCAAAAAAGATACGATAATTCTCGCTTCACTTGTAGAGCGGGAAGGGAGAGGTGAGAAAGACTCCCGTATCGTGGCAGGAATACTCAAAAACCGGTTAGAACTAGGAATGCCACTACAAGTAGATGCGACCTTGCAATACGCCAGTGGTTTTGATCTGGAAAAGCAAACCTGGTGGGGAGTTCCAAGAGCGTCAGACAAGGAGTCAGTAAGTGAATTTAATACCTACAAAAATGCTGGATTACCTCCAAGCCCAATTTGTAACCCAGGACTTGTATCGCTACAAGCGGCATTGCAGCCGGAAGAAAGTGAGTACTTGTATTATATTCATGACACCACTGGTATCCCCCATTACGCACGAACCTATCCGGAACATCAGGCGAATATTGAAAAATACCTACGCTAGTGTGCTACAACGATCCATGAAAAATTTCGTTCAAACTCATCTGCTCTATATTGCCTGGATGCAAGCACTGGTCGCTACAGTCGGGAGTCTTTTTCTCTCTGAAGTGCTCAAGTATCCACCGTGTGTCCTGTGTTGGTACCAACGAATTTGTATGTATCCACTGGCGATCATTCTTGCAATTGGAGTTCTAAAAAAGGATACAAACGTCGTTTGGTACGCATTTCCACTCGCAATTATTGGGTTCTCTATCGCTTTTTATCACAATTTGCTTTACTATAAGATTATTCCAGAAAGTATTCAGCCTTGTGCAACGGGTATTTCTTGCACAACGACATATTTTGCATGGTTTGGATTTGTCACGATACCGTTTCTTTCACTTCTTGCGTTTTCAGTGATACTTTTTCTCTTAGTTGCCTACCGAAGGAGAGAGAAGAAACTCCTGATTGCATCTTGAGAAAAATTCTCGTATAATCATTTGACTTTGGTCACGCGACACAACTAATACGCAGGCAGTTTACATGGTTGGCACAAAAGCTTCATAACGTACAAGAGAAAATAAGCAAGGCAGGCAACTCGCCTTGTTTTTGTGTTCTTTAAGGAAAGGGTGAATCGTATGCAGAATACACGGCAGTATTGGGGCAAACAAGATATTACACTTCCCAGTCTTGATCTAACAAAAGTTCAACGCGAATCCTATGAATGGTTTTTGCAGCAAGGAATTCGTGAAGCTTTGGATGAGATCAATGGCACCAATGGGATAGAAGACTTTACCCGAAAGAACTGGAGACTTGAATTCAGCGATTTTTCGTTGGGAAAAGCAAAAATTTCCTCAACAACAGCTCGTTTGAAGGCACTGACCTATGACTGCCCACTTCGTGTGCAAGCAATGTTGACGAACAAACAAACCGGTCAAGTCACAAAGCAAGAAATTTTCCTCGGTGATATTCCAAAAATGACGCCAACTGGCACATTTATTATTAATGGTGTTGAGCGTGCGGTCGTGAACCAACTTGTTCGCGCTCCTGGTATTTTCTACTCTGCAGATGTTGATCCAAATACTGGAAGAACTCTCTATAGAGCAGAACTTCGTCCACTTCGTGGGTCATGGCTTGAATTATCTGTCGGTCGCGGTGATGTTATTACCGTAAAGATTGATAAACACAGAAAAATTCCTGTAACAGTTCTTCTTCGCGCAATCGGAATTGCAGATAACGAAGAAATTGCAAAATTGTTTGCTGATACGGACACAAATCCAGATCACCAATACATTCAGGCAACCTTAGCAAAAGATACAACTGCTACGACAGCCGAAGCGTTGCTTGAAGTCTACGAAAAAATGAGACCAGGCGAACCAGCTGTTTTGGAAAATGCACAAGATTTGTTACACGAATTGTTCTTTGATCCTCGCCGTTATGATCTCGGACGCGTCGGACGATACAAACTCTCCCGAAGACTCAAAACCCCAATTGAAAATGTCAAAGAAAATCAAGTGCTTATGCACGAAGATATTATTGCTGCCATCAAATACTTGATTGGTTTGCAAAATGGTGTCGGTAAAATTGATGATATTGATCATCTTTCCAACCGTCGTGTTCGCCGAGTTGGTGAACTAGTGCTCACAAACGCATTCCGTATTGGACTTTTGCGTTTGGAGCGAGCTATTCGTGAAAAAATGTCTCTGTCAAAAACAGATGAATTATTGACACCAAGTTCACTCGTGAACGCTCGTCCGCTTATCGCAACAATCTCAGAGTTTTTCCGCAGAAATCGTTTGTCTACCATTTTGGATCAGACAAACCCACTCTCTGAAGTTGATAACTTGCGCCGTTTATCCGTCATGGGATCTGGTGGAGTAACCAGAGAGCGTGCGAGTTTTAGTATGCGTGACATCAACGCATCTCAATATGGTCGTATTGATCCAGTGAGATCACCAGAAGGACAAAACATCGGACTTGTGACATACATGTCATTGTATGCCCGCATCAATGATTTCGGATTTTTGGAAGCGCCATATCGTAAGGTTGAGAGAACAGAGAAAAATGGACAAGTGAAGATGAGAGTTTTGGATGAAATTGTCTATATTGCAGCTGACGAAGAAGAAGACTACGTTATTACCCACGCAGGAATTGATATTGATGAACACGGCAACATTGTTGAGGAATGGGTACCAATCCGTACAGGAAATGAATTCTTGGAAGGTTCAGTAGAGCGAGTTCAACTCATCGACGTGGTTCCACGTCAAGTTGTCGGAACCTCTGCCTCACTTATTCCATTCATCTCACACGATGAAGCTATCCGTGCTCTCATGGGCACACACATGCAATGTCAGGCTGTTCCTTTGCTTAAACCATCGAGTCCAATTGTTGGAACTGGTATGGAAACATCAGTCGCAAGTGCAATGGGAAGAGTCGTCTATGCACTTCACGCTGGAACCGTAGAGTTTGTTGATGGAAACAAAGTTGTTGTTGCCTTAGATGAAAAAGAGCTTGAAAAAATTAAGAAAAATCCAGAACTTTCTGAAGGTGAATACGTTCACATTGAAGGAAAGAAAGAAGTGTACTCAATTGTGAAGTTCTACCGCACTGCACAAAGTACCTGTTACTCTCAGCGACCAATGGTCACAACTGGCCAGAAGGTGAAACAGGGTGACATCTTGATTGATGGACCTTCTTCACAGGGTGGAGAGTTGGCACTTGGTCAAAACTTGCTCATTGCCTACACTTCTTATGAAGGACTTGGCTACGAAGACGCTATCATTATTTCTGATCGTTTAGTCAAGCAAGACTTGCTTACGAGTATTCATATCAATGAATACGAAGCACAAGTCATGGATACAAAGCTTGGAGCTGAAGAGCTTACAGCTGATATTCCAAACGTTTCAGACAATGAACGACGCAACCTAACCACAGAAGGAATTGTTGCGATTGGAGCCGAAGTTGGACCAAATGATATTTTGGTCGGGAAAATTGCTCCTAAAGGTGAAACAGAACTTACTGCGGAAGAAAGACTTCTTCGAGCAATCTTTGGTGAAAAAGCCAGAGAAGTTCGAGACACCTCACTTCGCATGCCACATGGAGAGTTTGGAACAGTTATTGACGTCAAAGTGCTTGACCGCGCAAAAGGCGATGAACTCGATCCAGGTGTAAACATGGTTGTGACTGTGAAAGTTGCAGTGATTCGTAAAGTCACTGTCGGTGACAAGCTTGCAGGTCGACACGGAAACAAAGGTGTTATCAGTAAGATTGTTCCACAGGAAGATCTTCCATACTTGGAAGACGGTACACCTGTCGACATTATCATTTCACCACTCTCTGTTCTTGCTCGTATGAACTTGGGTCAGTTGATGGAAGCACATCTTGGATGGGCTGCACAGAAACTTGGCTATAAAGTGGCTATCCCAGTCTTTGAAGAAGTTTCAGAAGAAAAGATCAATGGAGAGCTTGAAAAAGCACACATCCCTGTCAGTGGAAAAGTCCGTCTGTATGATGGAAAAACTGGTGAAAGTTACGGTGAAGATTCAGTAGTCGGTGTCGGATACATCCTAAAGCTCATCCACATGGTTGACGATAAGATGCACGCTCGATCAACTGGTCCTTACTCACTGGTCACCCAACAGCCTCTCGGAGGAAAAGCCCAAATGGGAGGACAGCGTCTTGGAGAAATGGAAGTCTGGGCTCTCGAAGCACACAAAGCAGCCTACACTCTACAAGAAATGTTGACTATCAAATCAGACGATGTGTTCGGTCGTACGAAAGCCTTTGAAGCAATCGTTACGGATCAAACAATTCCTGCCAGTAGTATTCCAGAATCATTCAAAGTCTTGATGCGTGAATTAAACTCACTTGGACTTGATGTGATCATGGAAGAACCAGAAGTCATTGAAACCAAAGAAGAAGTAGGAACAAAAGAAAATCTCGCTGATGCATCTGGACAAACTGTTGTCGCTGATGACCCAGATATGGTGATTGATGAAACTGAAGTCGATCAAGATCCAGCTGGTGAAAAAACTGGTGAAGAGGACGATTTTGAAGAGAAACAAGAAGTTGCTGAGGAACGAGAACCAAGCGCTGAAGAACTAGTGGAGGGAGAATAATATGAAACAAGTTGTTGATTTTAGCGCCTTAAAGATACAGCTCGCATCTTCTGATACGATCCGTAGCTGGTCACATGGTCACGTTACCAAACCAGAAACGATTAACTATCGTACCCTCAAACCAGAAAAATCAGGACTTTTTGCAGAGGAGATTTTTGGTCCTACAAAGGACTGGGAATGTTACTGTGGAAAGTACAAGAGAAGTCGCTACAAAGGGATCATCTGTGATAAGTGTGGTGTTGAAGTAACTCAAGCTCGAGTTCGACGTGAACGCATGGGACATATTGAACTTGCGACACAGGTAGCCCACATTTGGTTTTTCAAAGGTGCACCAAGTAAGCTGTCTTTGCTTTTGGATATTTCTCCACGAAACCTCTCGTCGATCGTCTATTTTAGTCAATACATTGTGTTGGAAGTTGATGAAGAAGAACGAACAAAAATTATTGATCAGCTAGAAGTCGACTGTGCAGAAGCTTTGGAAAAACTGAAAGAAGATACTGCAACCAAAATGGAGGAAGTCAAAAACAAACTCCAAGAAGATAAAGCAGCTCTCAAAGAAAAAGTAAAAGGCAAAGAATCCCAGGAACTCAAAAAAGAAGCTCTTGAACTTCGTGCCAAGCAACAAATTGCTTCTTTGAAAGATGAATTAGAAGTAACAACTACACAAACACAAGAAGTGTACAAAACCATCAAAGACATGGTCAAGCGCTTCAAGCCAAAAACAATTTTGACTGAAGATGAATACTTGAAACTTGATGAATACAACGCTGCATCACACCTTCGTGTGGGGATGGGTGCTGAGAGTCTTTTGGAAGTGATCCGAACAATTGATCTTGGAAAGCTTTCTGGAGAGCTCGCTGAAGAAGTCAGGGAAGCAACAGGACAAAAACGTGTCAAAGCCACAAAGAGACTTCGAGTAGTCGAAGGTTTCCGAAGTTCAGGCATTAAGCCTGAATGGATGCTCCTCAAAGTTCTTCCAGTGATCCCACCTGATCTTCGTCCTATGGTTCAGCTTTCTGGTGGACGATTTGCTACTTCAGACCTCAACGATTTGTACCGAAGAGTGATCAACCGTAACAATCGCTTGAAACACTTGATTGATCTTGGTGCTCCAGAAATTATTCTGCGTAACGAAAAACGCATGCTCCAAGAAGCAGTCGACGCCTTGATTGATAGTAGTCAGACCAAAATGACACGACGGCGAACAATGAAAAAGCCATTGCGCTCACTTTCAGAAATGCTTCGTGGAAAACAAGGTCGTTTCCGTCAGAACTTGCTTGGAAAACGTGTCGACTACTCTGGCCGTTCAGTTATCGTGGTTGGACCAGAACTGAACCTGAACCAATGTGGATTGCCAAAAGACATGGCTTTGGAAATGTTTAGACCTCACGTACTTCGAGAGCTCATCAAACAAGGTATTGCTCCAAACTTAAAGAGTGCAAAGCATGCATTGGAACGCCGAAGTCCAGAAGTTTTTGATATCTTGGAACGCATCATTGAGAATCACCCAGTGCTTCTTAACCGTGCTCCAACCCTGCACAAACTTGGTATTCAAGCATTCTACCCAATGCTCATTGAAGGAAACGCGATTAGACTGCATCCTTGTGTCTGTGCTGGATACAACGCAGACTTTGATGGAGACCAAATGGCTGTTCACGTTCCATTGACTGAACAAGCAAAACAAGAAGCACGTGAACTCATGCTTGCTCACCAGAACTTGCTTAAACCTGCGGATGGATCACCAATTACGGTGCCAAACAAAGAAATGGCAATGGGTGTGTATTACATGACATCAGTTGATGCAACTGTTCCATTGGCTCAATCAATCTTTTCATCGTCACTTGAAGCAGAACGAGCATATCAATCAGGAAAAATTACCCAGCGACAAAGTATTCGGGTACGACTTCCTATTGAGGGGAAAAATGCAATCATTGAGACAACCATCGGAAGAATTCAATTCAATGCGGTTTTGCCAGAATTCTTACAGTTTGCCAATGTTGCAGTGACAGCAGGTGCAATCAAAGACATTATCAAAAAAGCAATTTTGACCCTCTCTGCAGAAGAAGTCATGAAGCTTATTGATTCGATCAAGAACTTGGGCTTTGCAGCAGCTACCTACTCAGGACTTTCTGTTGCGGTGTCTGACTGTCAGATGATTGAAGAGAAACATTCGATCGTTCTTACAGCAAACAAAAAAGCAGAAGACATTGAAGAATCATTCGCACAAGGACTCATTACTCTTGAGGAAAAACGAAGACTTACACAGCAAGTTTGGCTTGAAACCACAGATGATATTGCGGAAAAAACTTGGGCAGCGCTCAAGGATGACAACGCAGTAAAAATCATGATCAACTCTGGAGGAACTCGTGCCAGTAAAGATCAGGTCAAACAGCTTGGAGCTATGCGTGGACTCGTCGTTGATCCACTTGGAAAAATTGTGGACATGCCAACAAAGAGTAACTTTAGAGAAGGTCTGTCAATTTTCGAATACGTCACCTCTGCTCGTGGATCACGAAAAGGTCTGACTGACTCAGCTCTGAAAACCGCTGATGCAGGGTACCTCACCCGTCGTTTGGTTGACGTTGCACACGAAGCGATCATCCGTAGTGAAGACTGTGGATCGACCGAAGGACTCGAGATTTTGCGCAGTGGAGTACGAGAAAAAGTATTCCATGCAAGAATCGTTGGAAGAATCCTTGCTTCTGATGCAGTTGACGCCAAAGGAAAAGTCATTGTCAGTAGTGGCAACCTCATCGGTGAAGCTGAAGCTGATGCAATTGACACTGCAAACGTCAACAAAGTGATTATTCGTTCACCACTTACGTGTAAAGCACACATCGGACTCTGTGAGAGATGTTATGGATGGGATTTCTCAACCAAACAGCCTGTCACCATGGGAACCCCAGTCGGTGTGATTGCAGCACAAAGTATTGGAGAACCAGGTACTCAGCTGACAATGCGTGTGAAGCATACCGGAGGTATCGTCGGACTTGACGTGACCCAAGGTTTGCCACGTGTTGAAGAATTGTTTGAAGCACGTGTACCAAAGTCAGTTTCACCAATCAGTGAAATCAGTGGAAAAGTAAGCATTGAAGAAACTGAAGTCGGACGAGTTGTAAAAATCGTCAACCCAGGGAATGAAGATGATTTTGTTGAGTACACAGTACCTTTGACAAGTCTTCTCTCTGTTTCAAATGGTGATCTTATTGGTGCTGGAACACAGATTGCGCATGGACCACTTGATATCAAGGAAGTTCTTGCAATCAGAGGTATGCGCCAAGCTCAGGTCTACTTGATTGACGAAATTCAAAAAGTCTACGAAGGCCAGGGAATTCCAATCAATGATCGACACTTTGAAGTCATTGTAAAGAAAATGAGTGACAAGGTCAGAATTGAAAGTAGTGGAAACACCTCTTTCTTGCCTGGAGAAGTTGTTGAGAAATCCGTCTTTGCAGCAGAGAACTCATCTGTTCTTGCACAAGGTGGAGAACCATCAACCGCTCAAGTATTGATCTTGGGTATTACCAGAGCATCACTCTTTACCAGTTCTTGGCTCTCAGCAGCATCATTTATGGAAACCACACATATCTTGACTGATGCAGCATCTGAAGGAAAAACAGATCACTTAACAGGACTGAAAGAAAACGTCATCATTGGAAGACTTATTCCAACTAGTCCAGACAGAGCAGTGATAGCAGCATAAAGATAGGTTAGAGGGGTCAGAGGCAAGAGGTCAGGGAGATAGCTGGAATACAAATAATTTGTACCTAACAAGGGACGGGTCGAAAGGCTCGTCCCTTTCGTGTTGTCCTTGAGAAAAACTTGTGATATACTCACATTCTTCTCTGAAGCACATGGAACTTCCCTCCTCATCGGTGGGAAAGTAAGAGAAGATGTACTGAAATGATTACATTTTAGACAGCCATGAGCTGTCTTTTTTTATAGGAAGAAACGTATGCCAACAATCAATCAATTGATTCGAAAAGGTCGAAAGAGTAGAAGTACTCGTATTAAAGCAACCGCTCTTCGCAAGTCCTACAACAGTAAGACACGTGAGATGGTAAAGACTGCAAACCCACAGAAACGTGGTGTGTGTACTGTAGTAAAAACCATGACACCAAAAAAACCAAACTCAGCTCTTCGTAAAGTAGCTCGTGTACGCCTTTCCAATAAACAAGAAGTGACCGCATATATCATGGGTGAAGGACACAACTTGGCCGAACACAGTATCGTGTTGGTTCGAGGTGGACGTGTCAAAGATCTTCCTGGTGTGAAGTATCACATCGTTCGTGGAAAGTATGATGCTCAGGGAGTAGCAAATCGAAAAACCAGTAGAAGTAAGTATGGAGTAAAGCGACCAAAGAAAACCGCATAAACTGAGTAATTTTTCTATTATCTATCATCTATAACCTAGCAATTTTAAAAATATGTCTCGAGCACATTCCTCACTACGACGAACAGTCACCCCTGATCCAGTCTATGGATCAGTAAAAATAAGCAAGCTTATCAACCGCTGTATGCAAGATGGAAAGAAATCTGCTGCACGCGCGCAGGTGTACCTTGCATTTGAAATCCTCAAAACCAAACTCGGCAAAGAGCCTTTGGAGATTTTTGAAGATGCACTACGTGTTGCAATCCCTCAAATGGAAGTTCGTTCCCGCCGTGTCGGTGGAGCTGCATACCAAGTTCCTATGCCGGTTCGAGGCCCTCGTGGCTTCTCACTCGCTGTTCGCTGGCTCATTGAAGAAGCACGAAAGCGACCAAGTAGTACGTATCATACTTTTGGTGAGAAACTTGCTGCTGAAATCATGGATGCATTAAAAGGTGAAGGTGGAACAATTGCCAAAAAGAATACGATGCACCGTATGGCTGATGCCAATAAAGCTTTTGCTCACTTTAGGTGGTAGGAGATTCCATGCCTGTTCCTCTTTTAGAAAAACTAGGAATTAAAAATACAAGATATTCTCGTAGAATAGACAGAAGCCTTCTTGCAGAAATTAATGACTCGACAAGAACTCAGATGGTGAGAGATTTATTTTTGGATTCTCAGGACAAGAAAACTCAAGATGAGTCTACCGATGAAAGTATTGATGGGTTGAATAAACTCTTTCTTATCTTTGTGAGATACTTAGGGAAACATGCGATAAAGATAGAAATGTCTGTCGATGGTAATGTGAAAGAGCTAGAATCAAGCGATGATGTACCTGATGGGAAAGAGCTTGCTTCAATCGAATGGGTTCAATTTTCTTATGATTTGGCTCCAGAAGGAAGACTAGATGAAGGATTATTGGCACGTCTTATTTTAGAAGGAATTATTGGATCTGATACAGATCTAACTCATAAGTTGCTAGAAATATCATAATCAACAACTAGAATAATTAGGATTTTTTATGGCCCAACAAACTGTTAAAACCACACAACGCGACACTCCTCTTGATAAGATTCGAAATATCGGAATCATTGCCCACATTGATGCCGGCAAAACTACTACTTCAGAACGAATCCTCTACTACACCGGAAAATCATACAAGATCGGTGATATCGATGATGGAGATACCCAAATGGACTGGATGGAGCAAGAAAAAGAACGTGGAATCACGATCGTTTCTGCCGCCACCACGACATTTTGGACACCTGTCCTTGATACCGCTGCTCCACACGAACCATACCGTATCAACTTGATTGATACCCCAGGTCACGTTGACTTTACCGCTGAAGTTGAGCGTTCGCTCCGTGTTCTTGACGGTGGTGTGACCGTTCTTGATGGAGAAGAAGGTGTACAAAGTCAGTCTGAAACCGTTTGGCGTCAGGCAGATAAGTACAACGTTCCACGTATCTGTTTTGTGAACAAAATGGACAAGCTTGGAGCAGATTTCCTTCGAACAGTCGAAGATATCCGCACGAAATTTGGCGTAAAGCCTGCAGTAATGGCTCTGCCAATCGGAGTTGAGAATACCTTCCGTGGAATTGTCCTGTTGCTTGATCGAAAAGCCATTGTTTGGGAAGGTGATGAAACTGGAGCAAAATATACCATCTCAGATGAAATCCCAGAAGAGATGAAGGCGGAAGTGGAAGAATACCGAGCAAAATTGGTCGAAGAAATTTCAGAAACTGATGATGCACTTCTTGAAAAATTCTTTGCTGGTGAAGAAATTCCAGTAAATGACTTAAAAGCTGCACTTCGAAAAGCAGTTATTAGTTATAAACTCGTTCCAATTTTCTGTGGATCATCACTTCGAAACAAAGGTGTACAGCCACTGCTTGATGCAGTCGTTGAGTACCTCCCATCACCAGTTGATATTGGTGTGATTAAAGGTGTAAACCCAAAAACAGATGCACCAGAAGAGCGAAAACTTATTCCAGATGAAAAATTCTGTGGACTCGCTTTCAAGATTCAGACTGATCCTCACGTTGGACGAATCACCTATGTACGTATTTACTCTGGAAAATTGACAGCAGGATCGTACACATACAACTCAACCAAAGGTGAAAAAGAACGCATTGGACGACTACTTCTCATGCATGCAAACCAGCGAGAAGAAATTTCAGAAGCACTTTCAGGTGAAATTGTTGCTGTTGTTGGACTCAAATCCACCAAAACAGGAGACACACTTTGTGATGAAGGCGCACCAATTGTGTTGGAAGGAATTTCATTTGCTGAGCCAGTTATCTCGATGGCAATTGAACCAAAAACGAAAAACGACCAAGAAAAAATGGGAATGGCACTGGGCAAGTTGTTGGAAGAAGATCCAACCTTTAAAGTCGCTCACAGTGATGAAACAGGACAAACCACCATTGCCGGTATGGGAGAGCTTCACTTGGAAATCTTGGTTGATCGTATGAAGCGAGAGTTCGGAGTTGAAGCAAACGTCGGTGCTCCTCAGGTTGCATACAAAGAAGCGATTAGAAAACCAGCCGAAGGTGAAGGAAAATACATCAAACAGTCCGGTGGACGCGGACAATACGGACACTGCTGGCTCAAAGTTGAACCAAAAGATCGTGGAACTGGATACGAATGGGTCAATGATATTAAAGGTGGATCAATTCCTCGTGAATTTATCAACCCAATTGAAAAAGGTGTTAAAGAAGCATTGGAAAATGGTGTGCTTGCTGGATATCCATTGGTCGATATCAAAGTCACTGTGTTTGATGGATCATTCCACGAAGTTGACTCATCTGAAATGGCATTTAAGATCGCAGGATCCATGGCAATTCAATCAGCAGTCAAACAAGCAGACTTGGTTTTACTTGAACCAGTAATGCAAGTTGAAGTCACTACCCCATCTGAATTTATGGGAGATGTGATCGGAGATCTTTCGAGTAAGCGCGCACAGATTCAAGGTTCTGATCAAAAAGGAACAGCTGTCATTATCAAAGCACTTGTACCTCTTGCCGAAATGCAAGGATACGTCACAACCCTGAGGTCAATGACACAAGGACGTGCAGCCTCAGTCATGATCCCAAGTCACTATGATGAAGTACCACAAAGTATTGCGGCTAAAATCATTGAAAAAGCAAAACCAGCTGGGAGAGCTTCATAATAGACAAGGGCATAGTTGATAGTTTCTAGATCATAAAAAATGAAGTATACTTACAACTCGTGATAAAATAGTAAAAATAGTTTTATAAAATAAAGGAATTACATATGGCAACATTCCAACGTAACAAACCACACGTTAACATCGGAACCATCGGTCACGTCGACCACGGTAAGACAACACTGACAGCTGCAATTACTCACGTACTTGCAAAAAAAGGTCTTGCAACTGCAAAGAACTACGACCAAATTGACAACGCTCCAGAAGAAAAAGCTCGTGGAATCACGATCAACATTTCTCATCAGGAATACGAGACAGCAAAGCGTCACTATGCACACATCGATGCTCCAGGTCATGCTGACTACATCAAAAACATGATCACCGGTGCAGCCCAAATGGATGGAGCAATCCTCGTCGTTGCTGCAACTGACGGTCCAATGCCTCAGACTCGCGAACACATTTTGCTTGCAAAACAAGTAAACGTTCCAAGACTCGTTGTGGCTCTCAACAAAGTCGACATGGTCGATGATGCAGAACTTTTGGACTTGGTTGAAATGGACGTTCGAGATTTGCTCACAAAATATGGATTTGATGGAGAAAAGACCCCAATCATCCGTGTTTCAGGACTCAAAGCTCTTGAAGGTGATGCAAAATACGAAGAAGCAGTAGAAAAAATGATGGATGCAGTTGACGAATGGATCCCAGATCCAGTCCGTGAGCTCGACAAACCATTCCTCATGCCTGTTGAAGACGTCTTCAGTATCAAAGGTCGTGGAACCGTCGTTACTGGTCGTATTGAGCGTGGTGTCGTGAAGATCAACGAAGAAATCGAGATTGTCGGTATTAAAGATGCTCGCAAGAGTATCGTGACCGGTGTTGAGATGTTCCGTAAACAACTCGACCAAGGTCAAGCTGGAGACAACGTTGGTGTTCTTCTTCGTGGAATTGAAAAAGAAGATATCGAAAGAGGTATGGTCTTGTCAAAACCAGGAAGTGTCAAACCTCATACTGAATTTGAGGCAGAAGTGTACATTTTGACTAAAGAAGAAGGTGGACGACACACTCCATTCTTCAAGGGATACAGACCACAATTCTATATCCGAACCACAGACGTCACCGGAGAAATCCAACTCCCAGAAGGAGTAGAGATGGTTATGCCTGGTGACAACGCCAAAATGACTGTCAAACTTATCGTTCCAGTCGCTTTGGAAGATGGTCTCCGCTTTGCTATCCGAGAAGGTGGACATACAGTCGGAGCAGGTGCAATCACAAAGATCCTCAAATAACTGGATCAGAACTGATTCACATACTTTTGAATTAGAAGACCCCCGTGTAAAAAGCGGGGGTTTTTGTTATAATATCCCATATTAAAATTCAATTACCACGTATGGAACACAAAAATAGACATGTAGATACGCAGACCAACAGAATTGGCTCTTTTTTTCACGAAAAAAAAATACAAACAGCCCTGATTCTTTCTGGAGTTCTCGCTTTCGCATTACTTTGTTCGATGGGCACTCAGAAAGAAGAAGTCCCTGAAGTTTACTCTTGGTGGCAAGGAGGCGGCTGTCCAGAGGGGCTAGAGCAACTTCCTATTGTTAATAAAACTGAATCATCAGGTCCATTGAGCGTTTTTTTCCTTGTAGGAGATAAAGAAGATTTGTTCTGGGTTGCCACTCATATAGATTCACAAGGAGCGCCACTGACAAAGGAAAACCCTCCTAAGAATGCCCAATTAGCCTTTGGTGAATACGTCACTGACAGTAGAGATCCTGATGAAGGTGAATTTTTCTATGAAACTGGACGTCATGGTGATTTGATTGCCGTGAACAATCAAACCGGTGAAAAAGGTGGCATAAGTGCTGTTTGCAAAGGAGAACTTCCAAATAGACCCTAAATATTGGATGTTTTTCCCGAAAGCTAAAAGAGAGAATTCCCAGGCAGGTACCTCTTGCTACCAGAGAGGCTATTTGATATACTAACTGCCTTGCTCTTTGAAATTTGTATTTTATGGCACAACCAAAACAGGCGACTACCAAACCACGTATTCGTGTTCGACTCAAGTCATTTGACCACCGAGTTGTAGACGGTGCAGCAAAGAAGATCCTCGAGACCGCAGTCTCTACCGGAGCAAAGGTTGTTGGACCAGTGCCACTCCCAACTCACATCAAGCGTTTTACGGTGCTTACTTCTCCTCATACAGATAAAAATGCGCAAGAGCATTTTGAAGTACGTACACATAAGCGCATGATTGATATCCAAGAGCCAACCAGCAAAACAATTGATGCACTCATGCATCTAGAGTTGCCAGCTGGAGTGGGAATACAGATAAAGATGTGATTCTCTGGCAAGAGAATCACTCAGAAACCCGAGATGCAATCTCGAGGAATCGGAGTGAAACAACATGCGCATGATGTATATCATCCCTGCATACGGGAAGTAG
>CAZBKJ010000023.1:7843-22024 GCA_964492495.1 uncultured Pseudomonadales bacterium | reverse complement strand
AAATGTTTCAGATATTGCTTTTGCAACTTCACGGAAATGCATTGGTGAACCGTGCTTTCGCATTACCAAATATGCATAATCTTTGATTCCACGAGTCTTGACGCTTGAAGATGAAGACTTGCCCCATTCTCCTAGTGGATTTCGTGAAATTCCTTTTGAGAGATGCAACCATCGTCTTGCCAATTCCTCATCTTTGTATTCAGCAGAAAGATCTTTCAAATGAGCGATAAATTTGTTAACCATATCTGGCTCTGTTACAAGCTCGTCATCAGAGAGTGATCCGTAAAGGCTCTTTAATGCGGAATGCACACTTTCAGCAACATCGTGCTTTACACTCCATCTAGCTTTGAAATGCTCATCTTCTTTGTGTTTACTAAAAGCTTCTCCGAGCACCAAGTAGAAATGAACATGATTTTGACTTACCTTGTCTTTGATTATTCCAGCAAGAAAATCCTCTTCAGAAACTATTGCGCCCATGGAATGGATGATCATCTCAAGCTCCTCAAATACAGCTTTCTCTTTTTTGTAAGCATCGGACTTGCGGATAGCTGTCAAAGCAGCGTTCTCAATCTGACGAACACGCTCACGTGTAATACCATACTTTTCGCCAATAGTTTCAAGGGTTTTTCGCTCATCGTCTTGCAAACCAAAACGGCCAGTTATAACCTCGTGCGCTCTGTCATGCAAATCTGTAAGCAAACGCTTTGTGACTTGTTTTGGCTTAAATGTAATTTGTTTATTTGACATAAGTGGATAATTGTTGGTTGATTGATTAAATGTATTATTTAGATAAATCCATAATATCACGACATCTGACAATAGTCAAATGTGGATAACTGAGACTATTCCCCTTTTTCAGTAGATCGCATTGCACGATTTCGATCAATCTCTGTTAGGTACTTTTTTCTTAGGCGAACATTGTGAGGAGTGATTTCTAAATATTCATCTTCATTCATAACTTCAAGGCCTCTCTCAATTGAGAGTGTCCATGGTGGAACAAGGTTAATTGCCTCATCCGTACCAGAAGCACGCACGTTTGTAAGCTGCTTACCCTTTATCGGGTTTACTTGCATTTCTTCTCCCTTAGAAGTATTTCCCAAGACCATTCCTTCATATACCTCTGTTGCGGGACCAATATAGAGAACGCCTCTTTCTTGAAGATTCCAAAGTGCATAACCTGCAGTCTTTCCGGATATCATAGTCACCATTGAACCAACATCCTTTTTCTTAATTTCACCAGCGTATTCCTTGAATCCAATAACTCGTGCTGACAATATACCTTCACCCTTCGTATCAATAACAAACTGGCCACGATAGCCCAAAAGTCCACGTGTAGGCATCTCGAAAACTATTCTTGTGACACCATCTTTTTCTTTCATTTCAAGCATAGTCGCACGACGTTTAGTCAGTTTCTCAATAACTGCACCTGAGAACTCTGTCGGTACATCAACGATCACTTCTTCATATGGCTCAGATTTAACACCGTCGATGTCTTTTATGATGACCTTTGGTTGAGAAACTTGAAGTTCGTATCCTTCACGTCTCATGTTTTCAAGCAAAATCGCAATGTGCAATTCCCCACGTCCAGAAACTATATAAACTTCATCGGTGAAATCCACACGCAGACCAACGTTTATTTCGAGTTCCTTTTCTAGTCTTTCACGTATTTGTCGTCCAGTTACGAATTTACCTTCACGTCCAGCGAATGGTGAATCATTAACGAGGAATCTAAGTGAGATAGTAGGCTCATCAATCGCAATTGCTTTGCGCGGCTCAACATTTTGATCAACGCCGATTGTCTCTCCGATGTATATATCAGAAATACCTGCAACAAGAGCAATATCTCCAGTGACAAGTTCCTTTACTTCTTCTTTTGCCAAACCGTTAAAGTTCATCAGTTTAGTGATTCTACCTGTACGTGATGTTCCATCTGGCTTTTTGATTACGATTGCACTGCCTGTTGCGATTTTACCTGCGTAGACACGCACAAGTGCCAAACGTCCGAGAAAATTGTCATACGCCAAATTGAAAACTTGAGATACAAATGGTTCATCCTTTCCTGAAGAAGCGACTGGCACTTTTTCAAGTATAAAATCAAGTAGAGGCTCAAGTGTTGTAGATTCTTGATCCAAAGTACGTTTTGCGATTCCTTGTCTACCGATAGCGTAAAGCGTATCGAAATCTAATTGCTCGTCAGTTGCACCAAGTTCCATGAAAAGTTCAAACACTTCATCGTGTACGCGTTTTGGATCAGATTGTGGTTTATCTATCTTGTTGATTATGACTATTGGTTTGAGTCCAAGCTCGAGAGATTTCTTGAGAACGAAGCGAGTTTGTGGCATCGGTCCTTCGACAGCGTCGACGAGCAACAACACAGCATCGATAGCACGCAAAACACGCTCGACTTCAGATCCGAAGTCTGCGTGGCCCGGTGTATCTACTATATTGATTTTTGAACCCTTAAAAATAACTGACGTGTTCTTTGAATAAATTGTAATTCCTCTTTCCTTTTCTAGATCATTTGAGTCCATTGAAACTCCTTCCGGCAACATATTGCAGAATTTCATTAGTGCGTCAGTAAGCGTAGTTTTACCGTGGTCGACGTGTGCGATTATAGCGATGTTTCTGATATCCATAAATATTTATTAGTAGTACAAAATAAAAATCTGCGATTCCGCAGAAAGTGACCACAGTATGATAACAGAAAAATCAAAAAAGTCAAAGTTTGATGATATAGCCATGTAGTCCAGCATGTCGTAAACTATAGAAAAGCACGAAATGAAAAAGTTACTTATAAACAATAAGCTGCACACAATCACAATAATACTGATTTCAATTGGCTTTGTTGTATTACAAATGTATACAAACCAATGGATTAGATTATTTTGGCAAGAAATATTTTTTTCTTTTGCCTTAATTTCATATCTGAAGATAGTTAAAATCAAAGTATGGAAACTCTGCGCATTTATTTCCATATTACATCTGCTATTGATGTATATCTCAAATACTTCCAATGTTTCGCAAAAAAACATCTTGCCGGCATATTGGATTACACTCGCAGTATGTATAGTATTAGCGCTACTAATTACACTAATATCCAAAATATCAAACAAACCCTAACACACACTCCACTTTAAAAAGTGGAATTTTTATTTAGAACAAATTAATTACATCACGAACCGTCACAATGAGCATAAGTCCGATAAGTACAAAGAATCCAATTGTATTTACAAGTCCAAAAACTTTTGGAGGAATCTGTTTTTTTGTGATTGCTTCTATACCAACAAACAAAAGCCTACCTCCATCTAATGCTGGAAAAGGTACGAGATTGATCACTGCAAGACTGACAGAAATTATCGCCATAAATGACAAAAGACATCCAAATCCGATACTGACGATAACTGGTGTCATACTGACGATACCTACTGGGCCAGTTACTGAGCTTCTAGCCTCTTTGCCTGAATCCCCTTTTGTAAACAAATTGCCAAGCAGTAGAACCGTGTCCCTACTAGTAAGTGCAGCAGTCTCGAAACCGTATCGTACAGATTCAAAGAAACCAAATGAATCACCTGCAAGCAATGTAATAGGGCTTATCCCTACAAATACTCTGTCTGCACCTTCGTCATACTTTGGTAAGACTGAAACTGTATTTGGATTTCCATTATGCTCATAAGATATATTAATTGGAGTATCAGGTTTGTTTGTAAATGAAGAAAATTCTTCAGTAGTTGGATTTGAAATAGTGAGTGCGTCGGTACCGACAGAAAGTATTATATCTCCTTCTTTGATTCCGGATTGTTCAGCTGGTGAACCTTGAGCTATATCTAAAATTATTAGATTCTCTGACATTTTCTCTTTTGCGTGCGTAGGTATACTGTCGGTCACCATCGGAGAACCCATCATAAACGCGAACGAGAAAAACACTCCTGCAACCAAAAAGTTCATAGCAACTCCCGCGACGAGCACAAGAGCTTGTATGTATTTTGGTTTAGAAACAAAACTATCTGAGGATATCGGGGCGTTCGGATCAACTTGATCTTCGTAATTTTCGCCATGAATCTTTACGAACCCACCAAATGGAATCCAGTTTAATGTATAGTCAGTTCCATTGTAATGAAATAACTTTTTAATTCGGGGTGGAAAGCCCAAACCAAATTCATCTACACGTATACCAGACTTCTTTGCAACAATAAAATGGCCGAACTCATGTAGAAGTACGAGAACGAATAGTATTACAATAAAAATAATTATATTCATATTAGTTGTTTAAGATTTCATTTTCCTTTACCTTAAACAAATCCTCCAGCTTTGTATTTGCTTCATCAACCTTTTTTTGAAGATCCTCCTTTGCGCGAAATTTATCATCTTCTGACATTTCACCATTTTTTTCCTTCTCCTCTATATCTTTCTGTGTCTTTTCTCTAACAGATCTGACTCTGATTCTTGCTTCTTCCAAACGCTCTTTTAAAACCTTAACCATCTTTTCTCGATTTTCAGTTGTAAGCATTGGGAAAATAACGCGGAGACCAGCTTCATCAGTGGCAACAGAGAGTCCAAGATTCGAGGCGCCGATCGCCTTTTCTATATCCTTCACTTGTGACTTATCCCATGGTGACACACGCAATGTTTTAGGGTCTTCGATAGATATTGATGCCACATTTTTGATTGGCATGAGCGCTCCATAACTTTCAATTTGGACACTATCCAAAAATATTGGTGACGCCTTTCCACTGTGTATTGCCATGTATTCACCTTTTAGCCAATCAGCTACTTTTTCAAATTCTTCTTTAGTTTGATTAAATTGATATGCCATAAAATAATTATAACCTCTAGTAAGTAATATTCATAATGTAAGCAACTTATTTCAATATTGGCAAAGTGAGTGCTATCGATTCCAAAATCATTTTCACCATTGACCCTCGATCTCTTAGAAAATCTTTCGCCTCAAGTAAGCGACGCATCGTTTTCGAATCTGTATTTCTTTTAAACTCTTGTAAACAACTTTCTCTAATGCATCTACCAAACAAATTGCATCGTTTTTAAATTGATTTTCAATTTTACTTTTCTTGCTCGCCGTATCCATTGCTTCAATAATCTTTAGGCGTGCCTCTCTACTTGATTTCAAAAAAGTTTGCGCCTTATCCTCAACTAAATCAACTGAAACCGGATCTTTGTACACTACAAATCTAGATAAAAATGTATCGGGTAATGAGACTTGCGGTTCAACAAAAAATAACAACCTTGTTCCTTCACCTGGCTCCTCGACTGTCTTTAGTAATGTTTGTAAGGCCTCGTGATTAGCACCTCCAAATGATACGAATACCAATCTTTCTTTTTGGTCTTTTGGTTTTAGGGATAATCCATTTTTTAACTCTCTGGCGTTTTCAATATTGAAAGTCTCAAAATTATTTTCCTCAATATTAAAGTCATTTCCATGATTTAACTGCAAAACACTCTTCACATTATCTGCAAGGGCTCTCCTGTCCCCTACAAATAAAAATGCATGATGTGAAAATGGTTGCTCTAAGAATTTATCCATTAGCGTTTACTTAAAATTGATTTCTTGTATGTATCCAAGTGCTCCAGTGCAACGCCAGTTCCTTTCACAACACAATATAGCGGATCTTCTGCAAGCCTAGCTCTTACGCCAGTCTTACGGAATACTAGATCTGTTAGATTACGAAGTGAAGATGTACCTCCCGTCATTATGATTCCCTGATCGATGATGTCTGATGCGAGTTCTGGGGGAGTTTCTGCTAACACGTCTTTGATTGCTCGTATTATTTGTTTAAGCTCATTATCAATTGCTTTGACGATTTCGTTAGTAGAAATGTTTGCAGAACGAGGGAGGCCTTGGATGAAGTCACGTCCTTTTATGACAACAGTGAGCTCCTCTTCGAGAGTAATAGCAGCGCCAATCTTGATTTTGACCAATTCGGCTGTCCGGTCTCCGATAGAGAGATTGTATGTTTTCTTTATATAGTCAGCGATAGCTTGATCAATTTTGTTTCCAGCACATTTGACTGAAGTCGAGGCAACGATACCTCCAAGAGAAATCACAGCAACGTCTGTCGTCCCTCCACCGATATCTACCACCATGTGTCCGCGTGATTCATTGATAGGTATTCCCGCACCAATAGCCGCAAGAATCGGCTCTTTCACAACGTACGCGTTCTTTGCGCCTGCACGTATAGTAGCTTCTACAACTGCACGACGCTCTGTAGATGTGATACCAGCTGGTACCGAAACCATTACATCTGGTCGGAAGAATCCATATTTACCCAAAGCCTTTCGTATAAAGTATCGCAACATCGCTTCTGTGACTCTATAGTCAGCAATCACTCCATCTTTCATTGGTCGATAAGCGATTATGTTTTCTGGTGTTTTGCCTACCATTTCCTTGGCTTCCACACCTATCGCTAGAACCTTGTTGTCTTCTTCTGACACGGCAACAACTGAAGGTTCATTGAGAACTATACCTTTCCCAGGTACAAACACGAGAGTGTTTGCGGTACCCAAATCTATTCCCAATTTTTTCGAGAAAAATCCCATATATAGAGCATACTAACACAGATTTTGATGTTCTGAAAAATTAAAACTCGCTTTGACAAAACCATGTTATAGATGTAATGTGCAGACAAATAAAAATAATTCTATGACACAGAAACTCAAAATTAACGCAGGAAAAATTGCAGAGACTTCACTTCGCTTAGGAAGCATTAAGTTGCAACCAACTGACCCATTCACATGGGCAAGTGGGACCAAAAATCCCATTTACAACGACAATAGGATGTTGCTGTCTAAATATGAGAGTAGAATGCTTGTGGCAAACTCATTATTGGACCTGCTGATGGAAAATCAGATTGATGTGCGTCATGTGGACTACATCTGCGGTACGACTCTCTCAGGTATTGGTCCAGCTACCACTCTGGCAGATGTACTTGGAAAAAAATTGTTGATATTCGTTGATGGGGAGCCATACGAATTCTCTCCAAGTGAATTTAAATTCGATAATACGTACAGAGCTAATATAGTTTCTTCAGCACCATTTGGCATACCAGTTGGTGTAATGATTGCAAACAAGTATCAACAGCCATTCTCCTATGTTCGACCACAAGTTAAAAAACATGGGCTGGGAAAACTTATTGAGGGAGCTGAGGTGCTAAGCGGTTGGTTTGATCTGATAAATGTAGGCACTTCGCAAGAAAAAACTAATTGCGAATATTCACTTAAAGATAACAGGTTGTCCTATGATACAACCACTGAATATGAGAGTGAATATTTTTTCCGCAAAGCTGACCTTACGGGCAAATGTATAATCGTGGTTGAAGATTTGATTTCCACTGGCGCTTCGTTTGCAAAAGAAGCAGATGCCTGCGTGAGTGCTGGAGCAGACGTGATTTGTGTACTGGCGATTTTCAATTATGAACTTGAAAGTTCAAAGGAGTTAATCGCAAAAACTGGCTATGACGTATATTCCGTACTTAATTATGAGCAACTGCTGATAACAGCAAAGGAGCTCGAATATATTCAGCCAAATGAACTACAAATGCTTCAGGAATGGCGTAAAGATCAACCCAACTGGGGTGAAAAACACGGCTTCACGGCTGTAAAAAAATAGAATTTATAAAATTAAAAAACGTGGAACGAATAATTCGCTCCACGTTTATTTTTTTGTGTTTATGCATCACCCTTAGGTAATAGCAAATTTATTTGATCGTACAACTTTTTAGCTTGCGCCTTCGGGTCACTTGAATAAATTATTTCTCGCGAAGAATTCACAAGAAATAATCTATCGGGGTTATTTTTGAGAACTGTATTTACGCACATTTCCAAACTTCCACCCTGAGCCCCAACACCAGGTATCAGCACAAAACGATTGCCAGTTGCTTCACATGCTTTTGAAAAATCCATTCCATCAGCTGTGGCACCAATTACTACACCACAATTTGCTGTAACCGACCATTCAGATATCTGTCTTCCAATTTCTTCGTACAAATAACGGCCGTCCTCAAGTTTCAATTTTTGAACTAATTTAGCCTCTGAATTGGTTGTAAGCAGTACAGGAATTATACATCTACCGTCAAGGATGTCGCCTTCTGAAAGCAATCCCGATGGTTCTCCCAGATAAGGATTTGTCGTCATCGCATCGAATCCGTATTTGCGAAACATTTTTTCTGCATACTTTATGTTCGTGTTTCCAATATCAGCATTCTTTGAGTCCCCAATATTAACAACATGATCGAAATGTGCTTTGGAGTTTAGAATCAGTTGCTTTAATGTTTCTTCACCTTTCTCAAATGATTCAAAAAATGCAGTGTTGAACTTAAAAGCTCCCGCATAATCAGCCGTTTTTTTCATTATGTCAAAACAGAAATTGAAAACTACCTTTCCTTTCTGGTTTGGACTGAAGAAATTGTCCTCACTCTCAGGGCGTGAATTTGATACTTCGAGTATTTTTGCGAAGTCAGGATCGATCCCAACGCATAAGCCACTCTTGCTTTTGTTTAAGATTTCAAAAAAATTTCTTACCGATTTCATTAGACTTGTATTTATTTGGTGAATTAAATATTTTCGTGATTCTACCTCTTCAAGTCCAAATGTCAATGATTATTCAAAAAGCTCAAATGACTCTATTTATCTAACTTTTTAAAATTTAAGTGTAGAGGTATACTCTCCATATGTACGTCCTAGATGTCATAGTCATATCAAAAGGGGTCAAGAAGGAAATCCTGACTTACTTCTCAATCAAAGAAGCGCTGCCTGGGACTTTAGTCCGCGTGCCAGTTCGAAGCAAAATATACCCTGCATTAGTTGTAGCAATTCGTGATGCATCAGATATGAAAGGTGAGATCAAGAATTCTCCATTTGGTTTTAAACGTATTGAAAATATCACTGGAAATGCTCCATTCAGAAAAGAAAGTGTACAAGTAGCTCAAATGCTTGGTGATTACTATCTCACTGAGACAGGTGCGATACTAGATTTATTCGTTCCAGAGGCTGTGCTTGATGAAAAAATGCCACAGGCAGAAGAGGTCGAGACTCACCATACAACTAGAGTAAAAACAGAAAAATTGGTATTCCAAGCAACTTTTGAAGACAGAATTTCATATTACAAGACTTACATCAGAGAATCCTTTGCAAGAAAGGAGTCGGTGGAAATCGTACTTCCGACAGTTTCGGATATTACAATTTTTTCTGAACACTTATCAAAAGGAATTGAAGATAACGTAGTTTTGCTATCTAGCAACCTCAGCACTAAAAAAATCCAAACTATATGGAAGAGAGTTTGCACTGACCCACATCCAAAACTTATCATCTCTACACCACTTTTCCTTTCTATACCCAAAAATGATGTTGGGACATTTATTATCGAGCACGAGGCATCATCTTCATATGTTTCTAGAAACAAACCCCACGTCGACCAAAGACTTTATGTCGAAATCTTGTCTAACAAACTTGGTAAAAAATTAATATTCGCAGATACATTGTTACGTGTAGACACAATCGTAAGAAGAGAGCAGGGTGAATTCGACGAGGTGATGCCGATGTCATTTAGATTACCCACAGTGAGAGATACACAGATAGTATCGATGATAAGTGAGGAAAACAAAACACCACTTTCACCATTCTTTTCACCATCTCTTATTGAAGAAATAAAACGAACTGTGTCATCCAAGAACAACGTATTTCTCTTTGCACTCAGGAAAGGGCTTGCTACGAAAATAATTTGCCAAGATTGTGGCACTCAACTTATTTGTGAGAATTGTAATAGCGGGTTATCGCTTTTTGAAAAAGACGAAAAAAGAATAACCTATTGCAAAAACTGCAAAATGGAAAATCAAGCACCTACACACTGTACCAACTGTGAAAGCTGGCGTTTGATTCCACTAGGTGTCGGGGTTGACGCACTTCACGATGCTGTAAAAGCACTTTTTCCTGACACTCCCGTGTTTAAGATGGATAGTAATAGTTTGAAGTCAGAAAAGTCGGCACAAGCAGTATCAAAAGAATTTGAAGAAACTAGAGGATCAATACTTGTTGGAACAGAAATGGCTTTTGGATATCTCAATGATGCAGTAAGTTTGTGCGGGGTGATATCTTTCGACACGCTACTATCACTTCCTCATTTTGATAGAGAAGAAAGATTGTTACAGCTTTTATCGATATTATGTCTAATAACAGAAAGAACTTTGCTTATCCAAACAAGACATCCAGACAATAAACTACTTCAATGTATTCAGCACGGTTCAGTGATCGATTGGTATCGAAACGAATCAGACATTCGAAAGGAAGGTAACTATCCCCCATTTTCACGACTGATTCGACTATCATTCATCGGACCACAATACAAAGAAGAGGAGCAGGCCAGATACGCTGAATCAATACTCATCGGATATAGTCCAAATTCATATAGAGGCCCCAATATGCTTGTGAAAAGAGATACACCTTATATATTGCTTCAGCTTTCACCTCAAACATGGAGCCTCAGTAAAGATTCAGCTATACAAGACAAAGTCCTGCTATCAATTTTAGATAGACTGGCGGCATTCTGGAGTATAGAAATAGACCCCAAAAATCTATACAACTAGGTATTGCAAAAAGGTATTTCCTGTGTTAATCTTTCTTTCATATGTCAACAACACAGATAATTGTCCAGAAAAATTCAGGTGAATCAAACACCAGCGTTCTTCGTCGCTTCACTAAGAAAGTGCAAGAGACTCGCCTTATACAAAAGGTTAAAGGCCAAAGATACAACTTGCGAGAAAAATCAGATTTAGTTCGCAAGAAGGGTGCACTAAGAAGAATCGCAAAAAACAAAGAAACAGACAGACTAAAGAAGTTAGGTAAAATCAAAGAATAACTATGTACCAAGAGTTGGGTAACATCTCTCTAAAAAGACAAACAAAAGGCAAGCTTCCAAGCTTGCCTTTTGTTTCAATCCGCAATCAAATTCTCGGACCAAGATTCGAATTGTCTATTTTATTTGCAACTCCGAAAGAAGCACAGAGACTCAATATAGAACATAGAGACAAGACCTATACACCAAACATATTGTCATTTAATGTTGATAAGAATACAGGTGAGTTAGTTTTCTGTCTTAGCAAAATTCGCAAAGAAGCAAAGGAATTCAACATGACTTATCACGAATTCCTAGGATTTTTGTATATCCACGGACTTTTGCATTTGAATGGAAACGAACATGGTAGTACAATGGATATGCTAGAGCAATCCATTTTCAAAAAATATTTTGGATCTGGAAATAAACCTACAAATGGCAAGAACAATTCTAACAGGAATAGATATAGGAACATCGCACACTCGAGTAGTAATCGTCGAGTACAAAAAAGGCGATAACGAGCCTACACTTATTGGTGCAGGTATTTCTCTTTCGGCAGGTGTAAGGAAGGGTTATATTGTAAACTCAAAACTAGCAATTGAGTCGGTACATGATGCAGTCTCCCAAGCAGAAAAACAAGCTGGAATAAAAGTGAAAAAAGCTTCTCTTTCTGTTGGTGGTATTGGACTATCAACTGATACAGCCATAGGTACTGCTACATCAACGCGAGTTGATAACACCATAACAGAGCTTGATGTCGAAAGGACCATGAGAGCATGTGAAGAAGCACTGAAAGACAGAAACAAAAAGGTTATCCACAGAATACCTCTCGCGTACAAACTTGATTCAAAACCTGTACTAGGCGATCCAGTTGGAATGAAAGGTAAAAAACTAGAAGGACGCGCGCTTTTCATTACATGCCTCTCTCAACATGTTGAGAGACTAGTAGAAACTGTAACAAATGCTGGAATAGAAGTTACTAGCATTATAGCCTCCCCCGTCGCTGCAGCCACAGTCATATTATCTGAAAAAGAGAAAATCGCTGGATCAATGCTCGCACATATAGGGGCGGAAACAGTGGGTACAGTTGTTTACGAAAATGGAAATATACTTTCTCTTTCTATGATTCAACTCGGATCTGCTGATATCACAAACGATATTGCCCTCGGACTCAAAACATCTTTAGAAGAAGCTGAGGGGATCAAAGTTGGTACGGTCATATCTTCACTACCTAAGAAAAAAATTGACGAAATAATTGAAGCAAGACTTACTGACATATTTGAACTTATAGAAAAACACCTTAAGAAAATCGGACGTAGTGCACTACTACCTGCAGGAATAATATTTACAGGTGGTGGATCAAATCTCGCAAACCTAACACAACTTGCAAAGCGCGACTTGAAACTTCCATCAAGGATTGGATTCCTGAATGAAAAGTACGATGGCAAAATGAAGCTAAAAGATTCTGCATGGTTTTGCGCGTACGGATCATGTATTTGCGAACATTCATCTCCTTTTCCTGATGATGAGTCTCGAGTACCAGAGCCAGACGGTGCTTTCAGAGAAACATTCATGGGTTTCTTAAAGCAACTCCTTCCGTAAAAAGTATTTTTTGTGCAAAAGTGGGCAGCCCGATACGGCTTCCCTTTTTTTCAGATTCTGCTATTATGATATCCGTAAATTAACGGCCGAAATTAAACACACCTATTAACTAGCTCACCACAAATATGCCAAAAGTCAACCCTACTATAGAGTCATTCGCGAGAATCAAAGTCATCGGAATCGGTGGTTCTGGTAAAAACGCACTTAACCATATGATCAACTCAAAGGTTCGTGGAGTTGAATTCATAGCAATGAATACAGACACCCAAGATCTTCACAATTCTCTTGCTGAGAAAAAGATTCATATTGGTAAAAATCTCACAAAAGGTCTCGGGGCTGGAATGAATCCTGAGGTTGGACGAAAGGCAGCAGAAGAGACAAAAACTGAAATTCAAGACGTCATCAAAGGAGGTGAGATGGTATTCATAGCATGTGGAATGGGTGGAGGAACTGGTACAGGAGCTGCTCCGACAGTAGCCAGAGCCGCAAAAGAAAGTGGTGTTCTAACTGTTGGTGTAGTCACAAAGCCTTTCTCATTTGAGGGCCGCGAAAGAATGCGTTTAGCGGAAGAAGGTCTTTCAGAATTGGAAAAAGAAGTTGATGCAATTATAGTAATACCAAACGACAGATTGCTTTCAATCACCAGCAAGGAAACTAGTCTCAAAAACGCATTTTCAATGTGTGACGAAGTTTTGAGACAAGCGGTAGAAGGTATATCAGATCTAATCACTATACCGGGAGACATCAATGTCGACTTCAACGACATCAAGACAATCATGGCAAACGCAGGTACTGCACTCATGGGTATTGGTACTGCAACTGGTGACAAAAGAGCAGAGAAATCTGCATTTGACGCAATCAATTCCCCACTTCTTGAAGTATCGATAAACGGTGCAAAAGGAATATTGCTTTCTATAGCTGGTGGAGATGATCTAACACTTCACGAAGTTGCTGAAGCCGCTAAGATAGTAACAGAGAGTGCTGATAAGGATGCAAAAGTTATATTCGGAACATGTAAAGATGACAGACTAAAGAAGGGCGAAATGAAAGTAACTGTTATAGCAACTGGTTTCCCTACAGCAAATGGAAATGCACCACAAAAGAAATCACTTTTTGAGAAGCCTGTGACTGCAACAACCGTATCTCTACCTGAAGAAAAGAAGGAAATACACAACACTCTTCAAGACGCTAGCTTAGAAAAAAGAATGGCAACTGCTGAAATCATAGATGATGAAGCGCTTGGTGGAGATGATATGGATGACTGGAGCGCAGTTCCAGCATTTCTAAGAAGAAAAAAGTAACAAGTCATCAAAACCCCCGATTTCCGGGGGTTTTGATTTATGCTATGATACTTAAACTATGGAAAATAAACTATACGATCTAATCATTATCGGTGGTGGTCCAGCTGGATCAGCGGGCGCAGTCTACGCATCAAGAAAGAAATTGAAAACACTTCTCATAACATACACATTTGGAGGACAATCTACTGATTCTTCTGATATTCAAAACTGGATAGGTACACCATCTATTTCCGGAGCAGACCTAGCAAAATCACTAGAAACACACGTACGCACATACGCTGATGATGTATTAGACATTCTCTCTGGCGAGAATGTCACTGGAGTGTCAGAAGTAGAAGGTTCATTTCAAGTCGCCACAGATGCAAACAAAAAATACACAGCGAAGACAATCCTGGTAACTTCAGGATCTGGAAGAAGAAAGCTTGAAGTTCCCGGTGC